>JANMSP010000565.1:0-11674 GCA_031389475.1 Pyrinomonadaceae bacterium | reverse complement strand
GGGCTTTCTTAGCGCAACCGAGAAGAAAAGCCCTCCCTCACGGTCAGGCTTCTGCATTTTTACTCGTTTATTCGCTTACCCGTATTGCTAACCGCTTCGCCTACCGAATCAACTGCATCGGAAACTCCACGTTTGAATTTGCCCCAGGTTTCCTGGCCTTCTCCGGCGGCATGTTCGACCTCGCCTTCCCTTTCCAGGCTTTCGTTTCCGGTCAGCTCCCCAACCTTTTCCTTGACAGTTCCTTTAGCTTGTTCGTATTTTCCTTCAACCTCATCATCGTTAAAAATTGACATAGTATTTCTCCTTATCCAAAATTTGCATCGTTTCAAGACGATCTATTAGCGATAGAAGTCATTGCAATTTACATACCTTTATAATCCGGTCCGCCGCCGCCTTCGGGCGTGACCCAATTGATGATCTGGTAAGGGTCGGAAACATCACACGTCTTACAGTGGACGCAGTTCGAGAAATTTACCTTTAATTCATTCCGCTCTGTATTCGCATTAAATTCCATCTCATAAACCGCCGCCGGACAAAATCTCTGGCAAGGATTGCCGTATTCCTCTGCACATCGTGTTGCGCAGATCTCGGTATCGAGGACGTGCAGATGCGATGGTTGGTCTTCGTCGTGCGATACGCCGGCGTGGAAAACGTCCGTCACCTTGTCAAATATCATCTCCTTGTCGAACTTCAAATTGTCGTATCGGTCGGCATTTTTGCCATTCATCTCCGCAATTTTTTGCATCCGCTCGTGCCCGGCAACGTGATGTTCTTTCGGCATAAAGCCCCACGCCATTCCGCCCGTGAGAAATTGCAGTCCGCTGTTTATCAAACCGAACCATCGGCCCTGCTGAAACGAAGCGTGAAAATTACGCACCGGATAAAGCTCGTCGTAGATCCAGCTCAGGTTGACCTTCTCGTCAAAGTGTTTGAGCGTTTCCGAACTGAAATCCGCGTGCTGAAACGCCAGAATTATCGTCTCCGCCGCGAGCATACCGCTCTTCATTGCGGTATGAATTCCCTTTATTCGCTGGCCGTTCAGGAACGAGGCGGAATCGCCGATTATCAGCACGCCGTCCGCGTAAAGCTTCGGCATCGTGTAATGACCACCGGCGTTTATCGTCTTAGCTCCGTATTTGAGCATTTTGCCGCCCTTCAGAATTTCGGCGATCTTCGGATGCGTCTTGAATTTTTGAAATTCAGCGTGCGGATCGATATTCGGGTCTTTGTAATCGAGGCCGGTAACGTAGCCGATGCTGACGACATTGTTCTTCAAACCATAGATCCAGCCGCCGCCGTAGGTTTGCGTGTCCGATGGAAAACCGAGCGTGTGTACGACCTTGCCTTCCGGAAAATTCCCCTCCGGAACTTCCCAAAGCTCTTTTACGCCGAGCGAAAATACTTGAGCTTCCTTGCCCTCATTCAATCCGAGCCGCGTTGTCAACTGTTTCGCCAGCGAACCGCGTGAGCCTTCACCCAGCACGGTGATTTTCGCCAGAATATCAACGCCGGCCTCGAAATTCCCTTTCGGCTTGCCTTCCTTATCGGTTCCCTTATCACCGGTCCTGATCCCGATCACACGATCGTTATCATCGTAGAGAACTTCCGATGCCGGAAATTCGGGAAAGATATTGATTCCGGCTTCCTCGCATTTCTCGCCTAGCCATTCACACATTTTGCTAAGGCTTAAAATGTATTTTCCCTTATTCTTGAGCGGCGGCGGAGTAATCGGAGCGACGATCGAGCGAGATTTAGTGAGATACCAGGCCGCGTCTTCGGTTACTACCGTATCGACCGGGCAGCCCTGCTCAAGAAAATCGGGCATCAGCTCACGGATCGCGCTCGGATCCATTACCGCACCCGAAAGAATGTGGGCCCCTACGTACGCACCCTTTTCGACAACGCCGATCTCGATCTCGCCGACCTTATTACCGTGAAGCTGCCCTTTCTCGATCTTTTCGTCGTGCTCGGCAATGCTGTTCTTCAAATGCAAAGCCGCCGCCAGATTCGCCGGGCCGGCCCCGACAAAGATCACATCCATCTCGATTTGTTCGCGTTCGATCATAATTTTGCAGACCATCAGGAAAAGTTTTTCCTCTTAAGAACCGTCGTTTTGTAACAGCTTCGTAAGTATATCAAGAAGGACGCTTTGTATTAAGTGTCCCACTGAAAATCCGTCCCAACCGTTCGTTCCGGTACAGCCTTTGGGACATGTAAACTATTCTAAACATTGGTATTTGCCGTCCTGTCCCACTGTCCCAAACATTTTTGCGTTGTCCCGCACGCATTGTACCGATGCACAAAATTTCAAAAATCAGAGCCGCAAAAGCCTTTTAAAGACGAACGAAAAGCTCCGCCGTGATATTTTATATTATGTTGCATCTATTGTCACATGTTTTATCTGTGCAATCCGAAAACCAGAGCATGAGAGAGTTTCCCCTAAAGATCTCTCCGAACGGCCGGGTCTTTTGATAAAAACTCTTTGATTTCGCATTTTCTACTCGCCGAGCGGAAAAGCTGTGCTTTTCCGACAATTCTCTTAAAATTCATGCGGCTGCGCCGCCCTTCCGGATGGCGGCATAGCCGCGGAGTTTTTTTACAGCGTCCCGGAAAAGCATAGCTTTTCCGCTCGGCAAATAGAGTTAGAAAACATGGATTCTCTGTTCGGCGAATTAGATATTAATAACTCAACTTTTCCGCTCGGCAAATTCCGCTATCGCCAGTCTATTTCCAAATGGTCAGTCAAGAGAGGTTCAATCTTGTTCACACGATCGGCCCATAAGCGGGAACTTGAGAATTGGTATTCTAACGGGTTTGCGACTAATCCAGCCCGCACTGGATTCATGTGAATATACGCAACCTTTTGCCGAAACGTCTCTTCGCCGAAAATGTCCAGGGAATCGGGATGGTGCTGCCAAACGGAGTGTTTGTGGTTTCGCTCCCGCGTTTCGCCCCGCAGCTTGAACAGCGACTGTTCGAAACCATTGTCCGTTAAATATTGAATGATTCTCCTTGCGGAGACGCCGTTTAGAAGTCGAAGTGCCTCGCCCATCTCTTTATCGGAATAAACGAGCAGGTGAATGTGGTCCGGCATGATGACATACGCGAGGATAAGAATACCGTGCTTCGAGCGGATCTCGGTGAATGCGTCACAGAGGATCTGTTTTAATTTATCAGTGCGAAAGATCGGCAAGCGATGATGAGCCACCGTAGTGAAATAATAGGCAGGAGTTGTTCTGGATATTTGAAACATAGAAGTGATGCCTGACGGACCGTTAGTGTCTAGTGGAAAGCCGATTTTTTGCAATTCTTCTCGCCGGGCGGAAAAGCTACCTTTTTTAACTCTTTTCGCCGAGCGGAAAAGCTATGCTTTTCCGTCACGCTCTAATAAAACCTCTGCGGCTATGCCGCCATTAGGAAGGGCGGCATAGCCGCGTGAATCTTAGGAAACTTGCCGGAAAAGCACAGCTTTTCCGCTCGGCGAGTAAGAAAATGAGATCAAAAAGCTTTCATCTATAGAGGTAGATTAGCGTCAACAGCACGCCCAAACTTCACCATCGTCAGGAAATCCGGATCGTCCTTCAAATAGATCAACTGCGACGGCTTTATCTTCAAACTCCATTGCTTCGAAACGTCCCGCACCTGCATCTGCACCGGCTGCCGCTTCACCGCCTTACCACGCAGCTTTCTTTTTTTCGATACTAGAATAGTTATCTCCTACTTAGGATCGTTAGACTGAAGTTGCTTGAAAAGATTTTCAAAAAGTTTTCGGGTCGCAGGTGTTAGCATTTTATCTATGGCCTTGTCGTGTTGCGGATCCTCGCTAACGACGGCCCACATCGCCGCAAACTCTTTCTTACTTACCTTCTTTCCGGCATTTTCAGGAAAAACCGTGTTCCTTATTGATTCTTTTTCATCCTTCGTAAAACACTTCTCAATGAGTTTCTTGTCGGTGGGGATATGAACTATTTCGTCGTCCAAGCCAAACATTTCACTGTACTTCTTTGCGGCCTCCGTCCCAGCATCGTCCGAGTCTAAGAGGACTTTAAAATTCGCGTTCCATGCAAAATTGAGTGAAATCAAGGGACTTAAGGTACTAGCTGAAGTGCCGGGATAAATCACAAATTTTGGATCGGCATTAAATAATATCCGAAACAAGGAAAGTAATACGTGGCGATCTGATGGTCCTTCAGTAATTACACAATTTTTCCACGGTATGTCTAACGAATGCGGAATAATATTAAGAAGATTCAAAATAGGCTGATAATAGCTCGGTTGGGCATCTTGCCGATTCAAGTAGACGCCCCATTTTTGGGCGCTCACCACTCCGTTGACCTTCTCAATAATCAAGGTGTTTCTAACGTTTTCGAGCGATACTAGGTATTGACTGTGGGTCGTATAGATTACCGAGGTATCTTGAGCCAAAGCCCGAAAATCGTTAATCATGTTCTGCTGGGCAGTGGAATGTAAATTTGACGCCGGTTCATCGATCAAAAATACCGGCTTGCCAGACCGCTTTCGAAGTTTTTTGCTACGGAATTCGGTCTTCATCAAAAATGATAGATACCATAAAGCCCCTTTACTACGCTCATCGACTGAGTATGTTGTTCCATCCTCATCGAGAATCTTCAACGTAAAGTATTGCGGTCGGGAATTGTGAACGTATTTTAATTCGGATTTTTCGATTTCCTTAACGCCGGAAAGATCTTTCCATTTATTGGTGAACGTCTTGTTTAACTTCTTGTTGACACGAGTGATTACCGTATTCGCATCATCAAATTGCTGGTTACCCCCAATGTATAACTTCTTGAACTTTTCAATGGAAAAATTCTCGTCTGTGTTATAAAACAGGCCGTCAATAATGTCGTACCAAATGTAGTCAAAAGAATCTTTACGTGATTTCTCAACGTAGATCCGCTCCGGAATGCGGTCCTTAAAATCTTCGAAGTAAAGGATAAACGGGCACACATTAACAACCTCGGTCGCTAAGTGCCGTGAAAGCATAGTGCTGGCGAACGGATGATCGCTTTCGAACTTATAGTAATAGCGATCCGGCTTGCCGTTCTTGAAGGGAAATACTCGAGAAATTTCCACCATACCATCGTTGGTTACTTCCTTTAGGAAAGCGTCGATTCCAGCGCGGTCAGTTTCACTAAGAATAATATTGCCAACTTTGCCATCGGGCGGCAGATAAATCTTATCCTCAATCTTTATCTTGGCAGTTATAATAGTGGAATCGCTTCCGCCGACATCGGCTTTACGCCTAATTGATCTAAAAAATTCGGGATTTGACTCCTTTGCGGGATCGTTAAGAAAACTGAAAGCTTCGATTCCCTTTAGAATTGTACTTTTCCCACTTTCGTTCAGTCCCAGAAGTAGAACCAAATCATTCTTGACGAGATCAATTTCTATTTTATCAATTCCCTTAAAGTTCGTTAGGGTAAACTTTTGAAAACTAAGTATGGGAATTATGTCTTCATCTTTGACCTTCTTAGACGATTGTTTCCAAGCGTTGACAACAGGTTTGATAAAAAGCTCATCTATGGAATTAAATATATTTTTGGCCATCGTTGTAGATTATCCTTTGTGAAAGTCTATGAGCCATTGCAAAAGCCGCTTGACGTTTAATTAATTATCTATCGGCGTTAAAGCGACAATTAACGATAATATACCTTAGATTCCAATAACTTCGCGCAAAGCCTCGACATAAGAATTTGTCACGACTCCCCCCAATCTGCCGCGACGTCGTCCCCTCTCACTAGCATTCACAAGTCATTCTAGAGTCTTGTCCGGCTAAGACAGATGAAATAGCCGGACAAAAAAGGACCTTCGTACTCTCAGGGTTTAGGTGACACCTTCTTCTTTGGGGGATTTTCGACGTGGGCGGCGGAGCGCCAGGATGTTAGGGCTTCGAGGTCGTCGGCGAAGACGTTTTCGATGACGTAACCGGAGGGGCGTTTTAGCTGCATCAGGTCGTCGACCTCGGCAATAATGGCGGCGCGTTTGCCTGCTTTTTGGCTGTACGCTGCGGCTTTGAAGGTGGTGGCCTTGCCGGTGTATTGCTGGACAAGGTCGAATGACTCGATGCGTCTGCGGGTTACGTCGTTCATTTGGGAAGTCTCCTGTTTTTTAGGGTTACGGGCTATAAATTTGGTTGTGCTGTTTATATTACAAGCGTTTTTGTGATTGTCAATAAGGCGGATGGGTAGTAAGGAGCGGGAATAGTTGTAGTTAGGTCGAAGCGGTTGCGAGTGATGCTTTGGAGATTCTAGTGCTTTGTAAAGCGAGTGCTTTACTGTATCGCGT
This sequence comes from Pyrinomonadaceae bacterium, assembly GCA_031389475.1. Taxonomy (GTDB): domain Bacteria; phylum Acidobacteriota; class Blastocatellia; order Pyrinomonadales; family Pyrinomonadaceae; genus OLB17. The sequence continues at coordinate 5,368 of JANMSP010000565.1, read as the reverse complement.
AGCGATAACCTGACTTTAGCCGTGAGTTTAAACCCACGGAACAGACAAATATTAATCTTTGCCGCGTCAGCGGCAATTGAATCAATCGCGAACATCAGTCGTCGCTACGCGACGCGGGCACGATTCGGTCTGACCGTGGGTTGAAACCCACGGCTAAATTCATTGAGTCGCTACGCGACATAAAAATAGGGTTACTGCTCGAACTGCTTCTTTAAACTCTCGGTGTACGGTGCTCGGGCGACGCCCTTTTCGGTGATGATGGCGGTCACGAGGTCGTTCGGCGTGACGTCGAAGGCGTAGTTGCTGACGTCGATGCCTTCCGGCGAAAGCTGAATTTCCTTGATGTGGGTGACTTCGCGGGTGTCACGTTCTTCGATGGGAATCTCATCGCCGGTCGGGCAGTTTAGGTCAATGGTTGACAGAGGCGCGGCGACGTAGAAAGGGATGTTGTGGCGACGTGCCAATACCGCGACCATGTATGTGCCGATCTTGTTGGCCACGTCGCCGTTTGCCGCGATCCTGTCGGAGCCGACGACGACGGCATGGACGCCGCCTTTTTTCATAATGTGACCGCTCATGTTGTCCGTGATAAGCGTGACGGGAATGTCGTCTTCCTTTAATTCCCAGGCGGTGAGGCGTGCTCCCTGTAAATACGGACGCGTTTCGTCGGCGATTACTGAGATCGCTTTTCCCTGATTTACGGCTCCGCGAATGACGCCGAGCGCGGTTCCCCAAACTCCGCCGGTCGCGAGTGCACCGGCATTGCAATGCGTCAAAACAGTCGAATTATCTTCGAGCAATTCACCGCCGAACTGCGCGATCAGCCGCTGCGACTCGATGTCCTCTTCGTGAATGTCTTTCGCGTCCTGGATCAATATCTGTTTGATCTCGCTGACCGACTTTCCTTCGGCTTTGGCCTTTTGGAAGGTGCGGTTCATGCGGTCGATCGCCCAGAAGAGATTAACGGCAGTCGGGCGTGTCGCACCTAAAACGCCGGAAATGTATTCGAGTTCGTCTTCAAGGTCGATCACATTTGTGCCGACAAACTGTTTCGCTCCGAGCGCGATGCCGTAAGCTGCGGAAACGCCGATGGCCGGAGCGCCGCGCACGACCATATCCTTGATACCGGCGGCAACTTCATTGTAAGTCTTGAGCATCAGCCACTTTTCCTCGGTCGGCAGCAACCGCTGATCGAGCATATTAACGCCTTCGTCGGTCCATTTTACGGGTATTATATTTAGGTTCATGTTGTTTTTTCAATCCGCACGAAACTAGAATATTACTTTAAAATGCGTTCACTGAACAATGGATTGAATCTTTTTGCTAGATGGAAATTCCGGCTGTTTAAATTTCAAAAGCGGGTATTTGATTTTCTGATCTAACCTCTGCAAAATAGGCGGGTCTTGGCGTCTTCCTTAAAACAAATATGAGAATTAAAATGTCCGCATTTCTTCTTTTCTTTTCAGCGGCTATATCTTCGTGCGGTTCACCGGCTGTTTCGTCGGAACCTACCACGCAAAACAAAGTTTCAGCCGCCAGTGACAGCGGTGCGGGCAACGGTAATTTAACATTCGCCGCCAATACAGTAAACACGCCGAAAGTAGCCGGTGAGCCAAAAACGATCCGCGATTTTTTTATGCTGTTGCCGGAAAAATATTTCGTTCTCGAAGGCTGCCAGGGCGACCGGGAAAAAGACTGCAATAAAGCGAAACTCGAATACCTGAAAACATTCACAGAGGTCGAAGACACCGCCAACGGTTATTTCAAAGGCGGCTGCGACGGGGCGCAAAGCTGCATAGAAATGGCGATCTTCAAGCGGCCGGACGGCACGTATCTGACAGGCGTCGCAACGTATGCCGAGATGATGAACGATTATTATTTCATCGACTACGACGGCGGAAAATGGACGGATGTATCCGCGACCGTTGTGCCGCAATTCAGCAAAAAGAATATGTACGAGCTTCCGCGGGTAGGAACCGTAGTTAAGGTTTTCGCTAAAAAGATCATCGAACAGGGCGACGATTACGAGGCGTCCGAGAAAGGCGAAAAGCTTTACGACCTTGAATGGAAGGACGGAAAGTTTGCAATAAAGAAATGAATAGTTGTCAGTTGTCGGTTATCGGTTAAGGAAACCGGAACCGAAATCGCATCCGTTGCCATTCTTATCTGACAACTGACAACCGACCACTGCCCTTTGCTCTGCGATATATGTTGGTTTATAGTTTCTGAATACTTCGCTCGCTTAAACAACAAAGCCCTGCGAGAATTCTATGAAGGAGTTTGTGAACCATTCCTCAAGCGATATGCAGCCAGCACACGGTTTTCAGCCGCACCAATCAATCAGAACTGATTTTTATTTCGACCGCGACATCCCCGAGACTCTCAAACCGCTTGAAGAGCTGTCGTGGAACTACTTTTGGTCCTGGAATCCGGACGGCGCCGACCTTTTTCGCGAACTCGATCCGACTTTGTGGGAAAAATGCGAACAAAATCCGCGTCTTTTGCTGAAAAATATTGGAGAACTCCGCTTATGGCAAAAATCCCTGGATGCTCGTTACGTCGAACGCTTACAGCAGTTTTCTCAAAAGCAAAAAGATTATCTTGGTCAAATTCCTGATCCGGACGGCGAGTTAACGGCCGAAACTCCGGTTGCGTATTTTTGTGCCGAATACGGAGTGCATAATTCGCTGACGACATATTCAGGCGGCCTCGGAATTCTGGCGGGCGATCACCTGAAATCCGCGAGCGATATGAATGTGCCGCTCGTTGCCGTCGGATTGCTTTACCGTTTCGGATATTTCCGCCAACGGTTCAGCCACGAAGGCTGGCAGGAAGAGGAATATCAGGATGTATTCAATTCCGATCTAGCACTTAAACCGGTTCTGGATGAAAACGGCGAGCGTCTGATGATAATGGTGCACATCCGCGGCCGCGAGGTTTACGCTCAAGCGTGGCTTGCACAGGTCGGCCGTATTTCCCTGCATTTGCTCGACACTAATGTCGAACAGAATGCCGAGATAGATCGGCTGATAACCGGCCATCTTTACGGCGGAACGTCGGAAACACGGATAGTTCAGGAAAAAATACTCGGTATCGGCGGCGTTCGGCTTTTAAGAAAATTGAAACTTGTTCCGTCCGTTTTCCATTTGAACGAAGGCCACTCTGCATTTCTAACGCTCGAACTTGCCCGCGAATTCCTGGTGGCAAATCCCGATAACGGCTTCACTGATGCTGTTGCCGCGGTTCGAGAGCAATGCGTTTTTACGACGCATACGCCCGTATCCGCCGGCAACGACGCATTCACCGTCGAGGACTTAAGCGATTGTTTCGACACGAATTTCATATCTTCGTTGAAACTGTCCGAGCAGGATTTTTTCGCCTTTGGCCGTGTCAATCCGGATGACGAGGGCGAACTTTTCGGTATGACTCCGCTGGCGATCCGCATGTGCCGATCGGCAAACGGCGTGAGCGAGAAACACGGCGAAGTTTCTCGCGACTTATGGATAAAAATGCTGCCCGAAGGCTCGCCGGCATCCGACGTCCCGATCACCCATATCACCAACGGCGTTCACGCTCCGACATGGATCGCTCCCGTGTTTCAGCGGCTCTATAAGGAAAAGATCGGTGCCGATTGGCCGGAAATACTCCACGATTGGGCCGGTTGGCATATCGCGATAGACAGCCTGTCGAACGAAGATGTGTGGAATGCTCACAATTCATTGAAGAATCTAATGATCGCCTTCATTCGAGAGCGCTCGACCGCCAAAGACACCGGTTCGCGAGAAACGATCAACGAACACATCGAGACACGAAAGCTTTTTTCTCCGGATGTTCTAACAATCGGCTTTGCTCGCCGTGTCGCGGCTTATAAGCGATGGAATTTACTGCTCTCGGATCTTGATCGTTTGCTCAAAATGGTCGACGATCCCGACCGTCCAGTGCAGTTCGTTTTCGCCGGAAAGGCCCATCCGCAGGATCGCGGAGCGAAGAAAATACTTCAGGATCTGATGAGCATCAATCAGAATTCGAACTGGCAAAATCGTGCGGTTTTTATTGAGGATTACGATCAGGAGGTCGCCCGCTATCTGGTGCAGGGCGTCGATGTCTGGATGAATGTCCCGCGCCGCCCGCTGGAAGCAAGCGGTACGAGCGGTCAGAAAGCGGCGATGAACGGAGCGCTGAACTTCTCGGTTCTCGACGGCTGGTGGCTTGAAGGCTACAACGGCAACAACGGATTTGCCATCGGCGAATTGAACGAAAATGAAGACGACGCGGTCATCGACGCTGAAGACGCGGAGTTTTTATACTCGACTCTGGAAAATGAGATCATTCCGGCGTTTTATAATAAAGGCGTAAGCGGCCTCCCCGAAGAATGGATCGGCCGCATGAAAGATGCACTCGCCACACTGACCCCGCAATTTTCAAGCGATAGAATGCTGCGGGATTATATCGAGAAGATTTATAAGGGGTAATTGCCGACGCTTACGACAGACAAATTTTATGCATCAACCCGAATTTAAAACAGGCGTAATTAATCCGATCGAGGTTTACAAGGAAGCCTGGGAAATGATCAAGGACCAATACTGGATCATTTTCGCGATCACATTTGTCGGTATTATCATCGGCGGTGTCGTACCTCTAATTCTTATTGGGCCGATGATGTGCGGTATTTATCTGGTTCTTTTACAAAAGTATGAAGGTCGGCCCGCCGATTTCGAACAGTTGTTCAAAGGCTTCGACTATTTTGTACCCGGCCTAATTCTGGCGATCATTATTACTGTGCCGATGATCGCTTTCATGCTTGCGATCTATGTCCCGATGATCGGCATCGCGATAGCAGCTCCGAATATGGATGAAAGCGAAGTAATGATGTTTATCGGCGGGATACTTGTAGTCGAATTTATCGTTGCTTTGATCATGGTCTGTCTTCACTCGCTGCTTATTTTTGCTTATCCGTTGATCGTAGATAGAAAGCTATCGGCGATTCAAGCGGTGAAACTGAGTGCGAAAGCGGCTTGGGCCAATCTCGGCGGCATCGCTGGCTTGTTTGCTGTGGGATTCGTAGTTGCAATAGTTGGCTACCTGATGCTCTGCATCGGCATATACCTTGTGCTGCCGCTGATCATTGCCGCGACGCTCGTGGCATACCGAAAGGTTTTCCCTAGTCGGCCAACGAATTTTAATCCACCGCCGCCTGGTGCCTACATAGGCCTTTAATTTTTAGGCTTTACATATACAGAGAAATTGCCCGCGAAACACGCGAAAGAGCGCGAAAAAGGAAAGTTGCTATATTTCGCGTCTTTTCGCGGGCAAACATTTCTCGGTTTCACGCCTCAAACATTACTTATTATGGCAGCTAATTTTATCG
>JANMSP010000559.1:0-3321 GCA_031389475.1 Pyrinomonadaceae bacterium | reverse complement strand
TCGCGTTCCGTTTGCGGCAGCGGGCCGCGTGTTGCCAGTTCTTCGGCGAACAGCTCGACAACCTTCAGATAGCCGTGCTTTGCCGAGGCCATCGCTTTGACCACATTTCCGGCATACTGCGGATGATTGTCGCCGTAATAGCTGATGAATTTCCCATTATTCTCGTAGGACGTGAAGAATCCGGTCTCACCTTTTTCAGCTTTAACGGCGTGAAGTTTTCCATCACCGTTTTTTTCGAGTTTGTACGGAAGGAAAAATTGACGCCATTCGTCTAATTCGAATGTGCCGGGCTTCTCCTTTTCGTAAATGACGTTCGGAGATGTTCCGGCGGCGACGCAGACGGTGCGGGCGGGAAATTCGACCATCTCGCCGGTCTTGTCGAATTTGCCGGTGTCGGCGGCGTAATTCAGCCGCTCGAAAATTAGAGCTTTGACCGCGTTGTATTCATCTGGAACGGCTTCCGCCGGATTCATGCATTCGACGAAATTTATACCTTCTTCGAGCGCTTTCTGAACTTCCTCATGGTTCAAGCGGTAGGCCGGCGAATCCTGCATTCGCTTGCGATAGATCAGCGAAACTCCGCCCCAGCTTTGAATAAGCGGAACAAAATCCGGCGCCTCGCCCGCGTTTGCCGCACGCTGGCGTTCCGCACGAATTGCCTTGCCGTGTCCCAGAAATTCCTGAAGCACGCGAAGCTCTTCTTCATCGAATTTCGCCAGCGATTCTTCCTCGCCGAATTCCTCGATGATCTGCTCGTATTTGCCTAGCATTTTCTCGACCTGTACTGGGTAATAAGCAAATATCTCGGTTGCCGTATCGACGCCCGTCAAACCGCCGCCGATAACCACAGCCGGAAGCCGGACCTGCAAATTTGAAAGCGTGTCTTTCTTAAATGCGCCGGTTAACTGCAACGCCATCAAGAAATCCGACGCCTGACGGATACCGCGAATGAGGTTATTTTTCATCGGCACGATCGTCGGGCGGCCGGCACCTGTTGCGATCGCGATGTGGTCGAATCCATATTCCCACGCGTCTTCGATCATCAGCGTGCCGCCGAAACGGACGCCGCCGTATGGCCGAAACCGCTTTCGCCGCGTCAGCATAAGCTGGACCATCGTCAGGAAGTTTTTGTCCCAGCGCACGGTAATGCCGTATTCCGAAACGCCGCCGAATCCGGAAAGGATCCGCTCGTCGAGGTCTTCGGTAATTTCGCTAATGTCTTTGATCGGTTTCGGGCACGATTTTCCGTGATTGCCGGTCCAGTCATCAGGCAGCGGTTCGATCTTCAAGCCGTCCACGCCGATCACGCCGAATCCTTCGTTCAAAAGATAGTGCGCGAGCGTGTAACCGGCCGGGCCGAGGCCCACGACCATCACGTTTTTGCCGTTGTAAGGTAACGCGTACGGCCGCAACGCATTCAGCGGATTCCACCGCGTCAGCAGGCTGTAGATCTCAAAACCGTATGGAAGGTTGAGCACATCCGTCAGCGTCGCTGTCTCCGCAAGCGGGATGTTGACCGGTTCCTGCTTCTGGAAAATGCAGCCCTTCATGCAGTCGTTGCATATGCGGTGTCCGGTCCCGGCGCACATCGGATTGTCGATTACCACCAGCGCCAGCGAGCCGATCGAATCACCCTGCTTTTTGAGCAGATGCATCTCCGAGATCTTTTCGTCGAGCGGGCAGCCCTCGGTTTTAATGCCGAGCGGGTTTCGTTTCGCTGCGCCGTCCGGTTCGCGAAGGCCCGTCGAGCACGAATCTTTTGAGCGTTCGTGGCAGATCAGGCAATAATCGACTTCGTAGAGAGCCTCGCGCATCGTGCCGCGGTCGTCGGTCAGCTTAAAACCGTCGCGGCGGCGCATTTCAGGCGCTTTGCCGCGCATCAGGTTTGGCAGGTCTTCTTCGGGCCGGATCAGATGAACGAGATTTTGATAGTCGAGCGCGTGCGGAGTTTTGAATGACGCCCAGCGTTTTTCTTTTTTATAGAATTCAGCGGCGGACCACGCTTCCAGCAGGCGAAGTGCAGCTTTGATTTGAAGCAGGTCACCCGTTTCTTCTATTTCGAGAACGAAGTGCGAGAACATTCTTCCAAACGTCTTATCCCGCAATCTGTCGAAAGCCTCGCTGACCTTATTAACGGTTTCCCGAACGGAAGCGGTAATGTCGAGCTGTTTCGATAAAGTTTCTTCGGCGTCGAGCAACCGCGAAGTAATGTCGGCGATCGCCAATTCCTCGTCGTAGATCAATGTCTCGTCAAAAGCCGAGTTTCGCAGTTCGGTCAGCGCAAGCGATAGATCGATCTCACTGAACGCCGCAATGTCCTCCGGTTTATAAGTTTTTGCCGCCCGCCGCTGAACAAAAAATTTATATTTCCAGACCGGATTCTGCTGAAGTATCTCTTTTTCAAGTTCGAAGCGTTCGCGACTGATGCCGAACATACGGCCGATAAAATCCGATAGAAACGGCGCCGCGTCGGTGAGGATCTTAGATTCAACGCGTTTTTCATAGCCAAGGCCGTGCGATTCGATGTATTTCGTCAAAGCTGCGTGCAGCACCGGTTCCTTAGCGGCGACCTCGGTATAAAACTTTTCCGCAAGATCTTTGAGCTTTACTGCATCAAAAAGGTCTGAATATCGAAAGCCCACTATGCCTAGATCAAAATCTCGGTCTGTATTGGTCAGTACTTTCTGGGAATTAGCGGTCATATAAGATTATTCATACAAGTATTCTATTAAAAGTGTAACAGAACATAATATCACTTGCGTCCGAGCCGAAACAAAATGGGACGAATTTCGACAGTCCGGCAGCTTCGCTTTCCGGATAGCAGTTAAATTATTTTGTTCACGAAATAGAAAAATCAAATAGGAATGACGCATCGATTTTTATTAACTAGGAATGGATAACGAATCAATAAGCAACAAATTAGTGAAAATCGGTGTCAAATATGGTTTAATACAGGTTTGTGCACATGAATAGGTAATTATAGGCTCCCACAGTTCTTAAAGCAGTATGCAAGACGATCAGAGATTAACGCCGTTGCCGAAAACGACGACCTTGAAAGAGGTGGGCGGCGAATATACCACGGGCTATCCGGCCTCCTACGACGATGAAGCCGTTGAAGGAAGCCGGTCGATCCGCCATTATTTCGATATAATTTACAAGCGGCTGCCGATGATTCTGGCATTGGCGATCATTGCAACCGCAATGGCTGCATTTTATATGTACCGGCTGCCGGACCAATATTCGGCGACCACCCAAATAGTCATCGAGCCGAAGAAGCAAAAATCGGCCTCTCGCGAGACGATAAATATTAATCTTGGCAAC
>JANMSP010000546.1:0-2643 GCA_031389475.1 Pyrinomonadaceae bacterium | reverse complement strand
GGATAAAGTAGTAAAGGATAAAGGATAAAGCAAGACCGTCCTAATTCTTCATTTATCCTTTCGCCTTTATCCTTAATCCTTTCAAAAGAACCCAGTCGCTATCGCTCCCGGTTCTGACCCGGATACGCTGCCTGCCATTGTCTATTTCTTTTTCCAGCGCACGCCGTCTTTGGTGTCTTCGAGTACGATACCTTTTTCCGCAAGCTGATCCCGAATCTCGTCTGAGCGGGCGAAGTTGCGCTGCCGCCTGGCTTCCTGACGTTCTTCCACCAATGCTCCGATCTCGGCATCGAGCGAATCGGATTCGAGCTCGCCGAAAATGCCTAATACCGAATCGAATCTAACGATCGCATCAAGCACGGCATGGCAGTTGTCACGAAGCAGGCCGTCGGCAGCGAGCAGCGTATTGATCTCGCGGACCAGATTATGAACCGCAGCCAGGGCCGACGCCGTGTTAAGGTCATCGTCCATTGCAGTTTCAAAATGCTCCAGCGATTTTGCTATCACGGCCTCGACTTCCGGGTGCGAGCCTTCTGAGGTTTTCGCCTGGGAGACGAGTTGGCGGAAATTGCGCAGCCGTTCAATTGTCGTTTCAGCTCCTTGCAGCCCTTCAAAGGTGAAGTTCAACTGCTTGTTATATGGAACCGAAAGCAGCAGATATCGCATTGCGAGCGGCGAGAATCCCTGCTCCTTTAAATCACGGAACGTAAAGAAATTGCCCTTCGATTTCGACATCGTCACGTCGTCGATCTTCAGGAATTCACTATGTATCCAGTATTTCGAAAACAGCTTGCCGGTCGCTCCTTCGCTCTGGGCGATCTCGTTTTCGTGATGCGGGAATTGCAGGTCCATTCCGCCCGCGTGCAGGTCGAAGGTTTCGCCGAGGTATTTCATCGCCATCGCCGAGCATTCGATATGCCAGCCCGGCCGGCCGCGCCCGAAAGAAGCGTCCCATCCCGGTTGCTCGTCCTCGCCGACCAGTTTCCACAAGGCAAAATCGCGGGCGTCCTCCTTTTCGTATTTGTCGGTGTCGATACGCTCGCTGCCGCCGGTGATGTTGCCCGAAAAATTGATCTTCGACAGTTTCCCGTATTCGGGAAATGCTGAAATCCGGTAATAGATCGAGCCGTCCGATTCGTAGGCGTGGCCGTTCGCCAGCAGTTTCTCGATGATCCCGATCATCTCCGCGATGTGATGCGTCGCCCGCGGCGTAATGTCGGGCCGTTGTATTCCTAGCGCGTCGAAATCCTCCCAAAAAGCGGTGATAAACGGCGCGGTGAAATCGTCGATGCTAATGCCCTGTGCTGCCGCTTCCTTAATAATTCGGTCGTCGATGTCGGTAAGATTAAAAACGTGCGTTAGTTCGTAACCCTTAAATTTCAGGTAACGCCGTAGAATATCGCCGAAAATAAATGTCCGAAAATTGCCGATATGGGCAAAATTCCAAACGGTCGGGCCGCACATGTACATCCGGACATTGTTGCCGTCAAGCGGCTGAAATTCCTCGATCTGGCGTGATAAGGTGTTATAAAATTTGAGCATAGAGAATAAGAATCGGCAGTTCGTAGAATAATATGCACGACCGAATAATCAAAGGTCGCCATCGACTTTTCCGTTTGCGGCTGTGCCGCTCTATTTGCGGTGAAGCTATGCTTCACCGGTCGAGGCTGAATTGATTTCGCGGCTATGCCGCCCGGTCGGCGGCATAGCCGCAAGAGAGTTACCGGGCCTGTCGGAAAAGCATAGCTTTTCCGCAAATAGGGCGGCGAGCCGCGAAGATAACCTGAAATGGAATTATCAGTATACAATAAGAAAAAAAGATGGAATGAAACGAGCCGAAACCCGAAATCATTCCACTTTAAACCGAATAGCTTTAGCATTCAATTATGCCGCTATCTGCTGCACCTCATCCACGATCTCGTCCATAAACAGATACTTCTTCCATTCCGGACGCGATTCGGCATAGTGGCAGAGCAGCACATGATCGAGTCCGAGTCTTAGAAGCTTTTGCGATGTCAGCAAAGGCATTCTGGCTTGTTCCGGCGTGCGGTTTCCTTTACGCTGGTTACACTTTACGCATGCGGTGACCAGATTCGCCGGAGTGCTTTCGCCGCCCTGGGCACGCGGCAGAATGTGGTCAAGCGTCAAATCCTTCGCGTGACGATGCTCTCCGCAATACTGGCAGCGGTAGCGGTCGCGAATGTAGATGCGGGCACGCTTCATCGTGGTTTCACGCCGGTTACGCCGCAAATGTATGTAATGCCGCAGCCGGACGACGGACGGCACGGGAAATTCGATCGAAGGAGAATGCAGAACATTATCGCCGTCATTTTCCTCGACAAAAACCGCACCGCGAAACCACAGGCACACAGCCCGCGCAACGCCGACGGTGCCCAGCGGCTCGTATGAGAAGTTCAAAAGTAAAACACGACCTGTAAGCAAATTGTTCATCCTCCTTTATTATAGTTTGTAATGTAATATTTAAATGCGTTTTTATGCAAGATACAAGATGTTGTTGTGTAACAATTTTGTTAGACAATATACAGTAAGAGTAACGCGTTCACGCGTGAAGAACCGTTGCCAAAATAGCTTTTTTGGAGATAAAGCGGCTCCCGACACGACGCTTTTCACGCGTTAACGCGT
>JANMSP010000541.1:0-7506 GCA_031389475.1 Pyrinomonadaceae bacterium | reverse complement strand
GAATCAGGACACCTTAACTAATTCGCCCTTGCTTACGCGCTGGCTTCTGCAATAAAAATGGACGCCTTCGAAAAAGCGTCCATTTTTACTGTTTACTGGTAGGCCGTGCAGGGATTGAACCTGCGACCCGCGGATTAAGAGTCCGCTGCTCTGCCAACTGAGCTAACGACCCGAAAACTCAAGAATTATAACAATAAAGAAATTCATTGTCCAAATCGCAAAAATAGCGGCGTCGGTTCGTTCTAAAAGTTACTAATAGATTAGAATATATGGCGGTAGCCTGACCGTTAGGGAGGGCTTTCTTGTTAACTGGCATTTAAGAAAGCCCTCCCTAACGGTCAGGCTTCTGCCTAAGAGATAAATGAAGGAATGTCCAAAATGTGAACTCTGTTTCGCGGATGAGGTAAATCTTTGCCCGCAGGACCAGACGCCGACCCGGTTTTCGCTGCCGGGCGGACAGCTTTTGGCCGGGCGCTATTTCCTCGAAAGCCGGCTCGGGCGCGGTGCGATGGGGCAAGTCTATCTGGCAAAGGATAAGAAGTTCGATACGCGGAAAGTCGCAGTAAAAACCGTCCGTCAAGACATTCTGAGCAGTGAGGATCTACAGGAAGGCGAGGCAATCGCGCGGTTTGAGCGCGAGGCGCAGGCGGCAGCATCGATCCAACACCCGAATACGGTTAGCGTGACAGATTTCGGCGAAACGGAAGACGGCATTTTCTATCTCGTAATGGAATATGTCGAGGGTGAAACGCTGCACAAACTTCTCCGCCGCGAAGGCACCTTGCCGGTAAAGCGCGCAGTGCGATTACTGCGGCAAATAGCGGACGGTGTGGACGCCGCTCACGATTTGAACATACTACACCGCGATCTGAAACCGGCGAATATCTTTCTCCTGCAGAAATCGAAAGGCGGTGAGGTTTTTATCAAGGTCGGCGATTTTGGTCTGGCGAAGATCATCAATCAAACGGTTACGGATTTTAGCTCGAACGTAACACCTTCGTCGCGAGGAATAATCGGTACGCCGGAATTTATGTCGCCGGAACAGATGCAGCCGGAAGTTGGCGTAGATGTTCGGGCGGACGTTTATGCTCTCGGCACAATCGCTTATTTGATGCTTGGAGGCAAAACTCCGTTTACGGGCGATATGATGCAGCTTGTAATGCAGAAAATAATGCATAAGCCGGCTCCGCTTTCCTCGATCCGCTCCGATATTCCCGCGGATGTCGAACGCGTGATCATGAGTTCGCTGGAGATCGAGGCTGCCAATCGTCCCGCGACGGTCGCCGATTGGATAAATGAACTCGAACGGGCGGCTGAAGATGTCGAGGAAGGTAAGCGTTCGGGAATGTCGCGGCTTGTTGTTTTGGCTCCGGTAAATGCCGAGGTTTATGTCGATGATGAGCGAAAGGGAAGTGTGGGCAGTTCAGGCCGCGTTGTTCTCAGCGATATTCCCGCTGGGCAACATATCCTGCGTGTATCGAAACGCGGAGAGCGTGACGACGAACGGGTTATCGAAGTTCGCGAAGGAGCGAACGAGCAAGTGATTCAGGCTCAGCTGCGCACTATAAATGAAATGGGAAGCCAGCCGTCTCCGTCGCAGGGAAGCAGCAGCGGCGGCGTTCATTCGAGTCTGATGCCGGGAATCGTCGCCTGCTCGAACTGTAATTCACGATTTGCCGAAGGCGTTAAATTTTGCGGCCGGTGCGGAAATCGGTCATTTATCCTGGTCAGCCCCGGCGAATCTCCCAATTCATTTCCGTGTCCGCGGTGTTCGAATTCGCTGCCGCAAAACTCGCGCTTTTGCGGGAGGTGCGGATTGAGCATAGCACCTGCGACCACTACGTCAATCAGGCCGTCAACTGGATTTCTGACCGAAATGTCGAATAACCTGCCGCCCCAGGCCGAACGCATTTGCCGCCGATGCAACGGCTCCTATCCGCCCCACATCAAATTCTGCGGCCGCTGCGGGTATAGTTTAGGATGAAAATACGTAGTGTAGACATCAAAAATCTGGGCGGTCGGCCGATGATTTATGGCTCTTTGTTTCTTCTTTCGTGCATTTCGTGGACAAGTCCTTAAAACCGTTATCCATGAAATGCACGAAAGAAGAAAAAATGACGAATACGAAGCCGTAATTCAGGGAATTTAAGCCACTCTTATCAAATGTGACAATCCGGTAGGGATTATGCCTCTAGATATTTACTAAAATCGTTAAGTCGCGTTTTTACCTGCTTGTCGGTATAATAATCGGAATTTGATGTTTAGTCTTTCTGTCCCAGAGGAAAACGCCCGATGAAAATTTGTCCAAGCTGCCGGAGAACGTACACCGACGAAGGCCTAAATTTCTGCCTCGAAGACGGTTCCGTCCTTACGCTCGCTGGCAATGTCCCTGCCGAAACGATGATTATGGGCGACCCGCGCCCGACGCTGCCGAGCCCCGCATTCGGCGGTCAGCAGATCCAGAGTACATTCGATAACCAGCCGAAATATTCGATGCAGCCGAAAAAGTCATCGAAGACTTGGATTTGGGTGGTTGGGATATTCGCGATATTGATCCTACTTTGCGGCGGAGGCTTCGTTGGACTTCTCGCTTACATCGGCTCGAAGGCTAACAAAGATAACGCGGACGGGCGAACGCCGACGCCGCGTTCTACCAAATCCCCGAGCAGTTCGTCACCCGAAGCGAGTCCGATTGCAAGTCCTTTCGGTTCGGGTGATGTCCAGACGGTCGATCTGTCGGCCTGGGCGGCCGGCACGTCCGCATATGGCACTAAGGAGTTTATTGACGGCGAACTGGTTATGGGTTCTAAACAGAAAGGATTCTATTATGTACTTGTCGCGCCATCCGAGTATTCGACTGACTCCGCGACGACGAGAGTAACGGCGAGAAACATTGCGGATGCCGCGACGACAATGGGCTTCGGCCTGATCTTTCACAGCGATCCTACGCCGCTGACCAAAGACTACGCGTTCCTGATAGATTCGAAAAAGAAGCGTTACCGCGTTGTGCGGCATGAGCCGGAGAAGGAAACGCCGGTCGTTGCGTGGACCAATTCCGCCGCTATTAAGGACGGAATGGCAGAAAATGTGCTCGAAATACGCGATAAATCGGGAACGACGGAACTTTACATTAACGGACAGATGGTCACGTCGATCAAGAATACCTGGGGTCATAAAGGCGGAGTCGCCGGGCTGTATTCGGGCGACGGGATCAAGGCGGCATTCAAAATACTTGAGATAAGCAAGTAAGGCCACAATGGAAAATGGACAATTGACAACGGAAAATATTAACGGGTTTTTCACATTTGGTTGCTTCGGTTTTAATTTTTCATTTTCTGTCGTCCGTTTTCCATTGTCAATTTAAGTCCCATGGCAACAAAACGCTGTCCGTCGTGCGGGCAAACATATACGGATGACGCGATAAATTTCTGTCTGAATGACGGCGAGTTGCTGACTTATCAAGCGGACGATGCTCCGCAGCCGATTTTATCGAATGACCGCCCGACGACGCTCGCGGACGATTCGGAACCGACCGTCTTTCTTAATAAGCCGCGCGTCACGAATCAAACGAATTGGCCCGGATCGGAGCAAACCGCCATTTGGCAAGGCGGTCAGCAGAATTTTCCGCAGCAGCAGTTCGGAAATTACCTGGTGAATGCTTCACCAAATCAAACTTTGGCCATAGTGTCGCTCTGCTTGGGACTCGGGAGCATGACGATCGGCTGGTG
Source organism: Pyrinomonadaceae bacterium (assembly GCA_031389475.1). Lineage (GTDB taxonomy): Bacteria > Acidobacteriota > Blastocatellia > Pyrinomonadales > Pyrinomonadaceae > OLB17. The sequence goes on along the minus strand of JANMSP010000541.1, from coordinate 3,778 downwards.
CTGCTCGCTCGGCCTACTGCTCTCACCCGCGGCTTTAATTACCGGGTTCATTGCATTGTCAATGATAAAAAATGACCCGCAGGCAAATCAGGGCCGCGGACTTGCGATCGGCGGTATCGTGGCGGGAACGGTTTACCTCTCGATGTACTTGATATTCATCGTACTGTACGGAGTTATGGCGTTACTGCCCTTGTTAGGGTAAACTGAAGTCAATTAAATAATGACTGGATAAACGACAGCAAGTCGAATAGATCTCATTTACTGATGCGTGTAACACTTCACGTCGTTGCGGGTCCGCAAACCGGCCGCGACTTCACATTCGATCAACACGATACATTCATGATCGGCAGGAGCGAGGATTCGCAGTTTTGCCTCCCGCACGACCGTTTTTTCTCGCGCCATCACTGTATCGTGGAAATCGCGCCGCCGCAGGCTTTCTTACGCGATCTCAGCTCCACGAATGGCACCTTTGTAAACGGGATTCGCGTCGAAACCGCACATCTCAAGCACGGCGACCGAATTCAGGGCGGTGAAACCGTCCTTGAGGTCGAAGTTGCGGCCGATCAGCTTGCCCCATCCTATTCAAACCCGAATCCATCGAGTAAGGGAGAGCCATCGCTCGTTACGGTAATGTGCCTGAATTGCGGTGTACCATCGGATGCCGCATCTTCCAGGCCGGACGCTAAACTCTCATTCGTATGCGACAACTGCCGTGAAAAGCTCAAGCAAAATCCGCAGCCTATTCCCGGCTATCAGATGATGCGAATTCTCGGCCAGGGCGGGATGGGCAGCGTAATGCTTGCCCGTTCCGAGAAGGACGGAGCCGCAGTCGCGATCAAGACATTGCTGCCCGAAGTCGCCGTAAGCGAGCAATCGCTGAAGCGTTTTATGCGCGAGATCGAAGTTTCTTCATCGCTTCGCCACCAGCATATTGTCAGCTATATAGATCACGGAACGCACAACGGGATCGTGTATCTCGTCACTGAATATGTCAGCGGAATGGATGCTTCGAAACTCGCGAAGCATCGCGGTGGGAAGTTGAGCTACAAGGAAGTAATTAAGATAATCGAACAGACACTTGCAGCCCTGGAATTTGCACACACGTTAGGATTCGTTCACCGCGATATCAAGGAACAGAATATCCTGGTTGACGGCAGCTTTCCAAATTATCACTCTAAATTAACCGATTTCGGCCTCTCTAAAAGTTATAAACAGACGGGAATGAGCGGCGTGACGATGGTCGGCGATGTGGCGGGAACGATCGCTTACATGCCGCCCGAACAGGTCCGTGATTTTAAGGAAGTGCGGCCACCGTCGGATATCTATGCGGTGGGGATGACGGCATACAGCTTATTGACCGGCGCCCATGCCCTGGACATCGGCCCGAACGCCGGTATCGCGGAAACGGTGAAGGCTATTTTCGAGAAACCTATCATACCGATTTCGCAGCGTCAGCCTGAAGTGCCGATAAAAGTGGCGGCGGTGTTCGAGACCGCGCTGGCAAAACAAACGGAACTTCGTTGGAGTTCCGCAGCCGAGATGCGCGATGCTCTTTTGCGGGCCGCGAAAGAATTTTGAATTTTGTTCTGAGTTCAAGCTACAGCTTGTCTTAATCCTGGAGCCGAAGACAAGCTGAAGCTTGAACTCAGAACTTAGAGTGTCTTAGTTACCTTCGCGAGCGAACGCGGTGCATCCGGATCAAGACCTTTGGCCTCCGACAAATAAGCGGCGAAAAGCTGGGCTGGAATGATAAAAGGGATCGGCGAAAGAAATTCGTCGATCTCTTTCGGCATTAAAAGGCTTCTGGATGAAAGTCCGGCTATTGTGTCGTCGTTTGTAATACTCAGACAATCGGCGTGCAATTCGTGAAGCCGGTTGAGAAGATCGACGCTGCTTTGCTGTGTTGAACCGGACGGAGCGAATAAAATTACTGGAAATCGCCGTTCGATGATCGCCAGCGGACCGTGGAAAAAATCGGCGGACGAAAACCTTTCCGCGACGACATAGCAGGTTTCCATCAGCTTCAAAGCCAACTCGTAAGAGTTGCCGTAATTCATTCCCCGCCCGACCACCACGCAGTTTTCCATAAAAGCGTAACGCTCGACCAGATTTTTTACATCATCTTGTAACTCCAGCGCTCGATCGGCAAAATCGGGAATTTTCTGATAGTCCAGCCGCTGGTTCCCGATAGCCGACGCCAGCATATAAAAATGGAGCATTTGCCCAGTGTAAGTTTTCGTCGCGGCAACCGATTTTTCGCGCCCGGCATGAATCAACAAAGTCTCATCCGCGATCTTCGCCATTGTTGAATCGGCCTCGTTGGTAATGCCGAGCGTGAATGCACCGGCCTCTTTGGCCCGTTCAAGAACAAGATTAATATCATCCCCCTCGCCTGACTGCGAAACGCCTATCACCAGCGCGCGGCTAAGTTTCAGCTTCGCGTTATAAAGCGTAAAAACGGACGGAGCGGAAAGAGAAACGGGAATTCCCGTGGTTACTTCGAGCAAATACCGGCCGAAAAGCGCGGCGTTGTCCGAACTTCCGCGGGCGACCAAAACGATCAGATCGATATCCTTTTGACGTATGAAATCGCCAAGTTTCGTGACTTTCTCACGCTCGGCCGCAATCGTGCGACGCAATACTTCCGGCTGTTCCGCGATTTCCTGCAGCATTAATGACATATGTTTTTAGTGGTAAGTGGTAAAAAGTAAGTGTTAGGAAGAGGTACAGTATTTTTAGATTCTTCATCTAACACCTACCGTTTACCACTTTTTATAAGACCATGACCGCAGCCTCGCCTGTGACAAGCGTTTCACCATTTTGGTTTGTGCAGAGCGTTTCTAATATGACGATTCCTTTGTCTTCGCGAATTTTCGTGACGGTTCCGCTGGCGGTGACTGTATCGTCAATGAATACGGGTGCGACGAATTTCATTGTTTGAGACAGGTAAACGATCTTTCTTTCCTTGAATTCATTGCCTAACACAGCTGAAATAAGAGCACCGCTCAGCATTCCGTGTGCGATTCGTCGCCCAAAACGAGTTGTTTTTGCAAATTCTTCGTCGAGATGTATCGGATTGTGATCTCCTGAAACGTCCGCAAACTTCCGTATCAACTCGTCCGTGATCTCTCGTTCGATCGAGAACCTGTCGCCAATTTTAATATCCATACAACGGTCGACTACACAAGAGCAAGCTAAATGATCTGTTAGGAAGGTGATGGGATATTCGTTTCTTTTTCCAGTTCTAACTTTTCCTCATTTTCGTTCTCATCGGCTTCCGCCATTTCGGTCAGAACGGAATTTATCGCTCCGCCAATTAAAATCGCCATGGCTGTCAGGTACATCCACAGCATTAGAATAATTACTGCTCCGAGAGATCCATATGCTTTATTGTACGTGTTGAAATATTGCAAATAAAGGCGAAAACCTGCAGTCAACGCAATCCATAAGATTATCGCAACGCCAGCACCGGGACTAATCCACACCCATTTAAATTTCTTGAAGCAGGGAAGCCAGCTATAAATTACCCCGGTCGCAAACAACATGATGACGATGATTGCAGCCCACTGAATTGAAATGAGTATCAATGGCGACGTTATTTCGAGGCCCAACCCGCCCAGAAGATACTGCACGGCCTTCCAGCCGGACGTCACGCCGGCGACCGCGACCGCTATCAACAGTATAAACAACAGCGTCATTACCAGAGACTGAACCTTTGTATGCCACCACGAACGTCCTTCCTTAACTTCATAAACCGCATTAAGTGAACTTCTAAGGC
>JANMSP010000540.1:0-7794 GCA_031389475.1 Pyrinomonadaceae bacterium | reverse complement strand
TAAAGGCTTGTGCCGGTGGCGATCTTCGTCTGGCGTATGGCGGTCTCGATGATCTTGCGGTCGGTCGTTGCCTCGCAAAGCATGTGGGTTTCTTCGTCAAAAGAAATTACCAAAACCTTATCGCTCGGCCGCAATTGCGCGATAAACGCAATGGCTGCGTTCTGGATCTCGTCGATCTTAAAGGTCGTGGAATAACTCATGTCCAGAACGAGAGCAACCGTAAAAGGCTGAGCCTCATTCGAAAAATACGCGATCTCCTGTTCGGCATCGTTCTCGAAGACTTTGAACGATTGCTGACCGAGACCGGCAATAAAGCGGTTTTTACGATCCATCACGCGAACAGGGATCGAAACCAGGCCGGTATCGACCTTGATAAGCTCACCTGAATCATCGATGTCGGAAATTTCTTCGGGCTGTGTTTCCGCTGTTGGAATTGGTGTCGGAGTCGGCTGGATCGGCCTCTTATTTGATTTTTCGTTTGCGGGTTGGGGAACGGTTCGCCGTGCCTGGGCCAATAGCGAACCGGCACCAGCCAAAATAACTATCAAAATAAAGATTTTTTTCATCGACTTATCTATTCCTCGAAAAATCGATTGTACGATGCCTGAAGGTTTATGGAAAGATGCATGAACCGTTCTGAGTTCAGGCTTTAGCGTGTCTTCGGCGTTCGCTATAAGACACGCTGAAGCGTGAACTCAAAACATTATCTTCCGGCAAGCTTGCGGCCGTTTTCGCCTACGATATAGCTATTCTTGGCCCGCACGACAACATTCGGGCGCATTACTCTGACCTTTATTTGTTTACGTTCCCCGACGCGGCCGGGATTATCAGGATAATATCCGAGAGAATACTGCCTGCGGAGTTCCTCGGCGATACCGGCGAATGAGGCTTCGAGATTGCTCAAAACGTCGGCGTCAAAGTTTCGGCCGCCGCTGTTCAGGGCAAGGGCTTCGAGGTATCTCTGGGCGGTATCGTATTCGTCAGAGCTCGTCCCGGCACCGCCGCGTCCGCCGCCGCCCATCTGTATCGTTCCGCCGCCGAGTATTGTGCCTAAAATACTTTCCAAACTGCCGCCACGCTTTTTGTTCCGAGGCTGCGGATAACCGTAACCGCCGCCTCCACCACTGCCAAAACCGTCACGCTGCGTGTTGTACTTGATCGGATAAAATAACGCATCCGCTTCCTCGACGTCGGCAATCGTACTCTGATAATTCGCACGCCTCGATGTAGTATCGACGCCATCAGTAAACAAGACAACGGCCTTCCGGCCTTCAATGCGGCGAAGTTCCTGGTTTAGAACGTAGTCAACCGCTTCATAAAGACTTGTCCCGTCGCCGAACTGAGCCTGATAGATCGCGTTGCGAAGCTGGCCGCGATTGTTCGTGGGCTGGCTCAAAACCCTCACGGTATCGTCGAATGCGATCACCATCACCCTATCGTTAGCGCGAAGCTGATTGACGAACGAAATCGCCGCCTCATGGATCTCGTTGATCTGGTAAGCGGTTGAAGGGCTGACATCGATCATCAGTACGACCGTGAATGGCTGCTCGACCGATTGGAAATAATCGACCTTTTGCTCGATCCCGTTTTCGAAGATCTTAAAATCCTTCTGCTGCAGGCCCGAAATAAAACGTCCTTCACGGTCGAGAATCGATACGGGCATTGTGACTAGGTTCGTCTCGACCTTGATTACCTCGTTTTCGTCATCGATTTCCGGAGTTGACGTAGGTGCCGAACGGTTTGTACCGCCTTGCAGGACCGGCGGCCTATTGTTTCGCTCAGGTGTTCGCGTGTCGTTTTGAATGACGGGCGGTGCCGGCGTCGCCGCAACGCGCGGTCGCGTCGAGCGGTTGGTCTGTGCAAAAGTTGAAAGGCCGAGCATCCCCAAACATATAGCGAGAAGCGTAAAGTTCTTCATAATTACCGATTCTCCGGGCGCAAGAAATCTAACTTTGGGGAAAGCGGAATTATGATTAAAATAAGGAATTTTTAGTTGCTATGAATTTGCGTCGAGAAAATCGATGGCAAGATCGTGAAAACGTCGGCGGACCGAGTTTATATTGACGAACGGAAGCGAATGATTGTGCGTGCGGTTCGTAAGCAGGATGAAAACACGCTCCTTCACCGGATCGATCCACAGCGAAGTGCCCGTAAACCCCAAATGCCCAAAGCTTTCCGGCGACATTTTAGTGCCGGCGGTCGAATCTTTTGTTTCCGCAAGCTGGAATGCGATAGAGCGGGCCTCGTTCATACCTTTTGTATAATTCGTTCGAAAAAGTTCGCAGGTTTCCGGCTTAAGAAGCGTCGTATAATTCGGCAGAAATTGCTGCGCGATCCTAAAAACCTCTTCCGCAGTCGAAAAAAGTCCAGCGTGTCCGGCGACACCATCCATAAAATAAGCGTTCCCATCGTGAACTTCGCCCCATATTGTTTCAGTGCGAAACACAACGGCTCCATCAATGCCTGGGTTAGTGGTTGGTTTGAGATAACCGGACTCAATACAGGTTTGCTTCTCGTACCCATTTCCCTTTTCACTTGCCGCGATCCGTTTTCGTAATCCTTTGGGCGGATTATAAAATGTATCGTGTAATTTCAGCGTCCTAATAACTTTCCCGGCGGATATCTCGTCCAGTTTTTCCTCACATACCTTTTCGATGACAGAAGCAAGCATTAAAAAATTCAAATCGCTGTAAACGATTTGCTTATCAATCGAGCGTTTTAAGGCTTCAGAGGCAATCATATTTGAAATTTCAGATTTGAAATTTGAGATCAGATAGAATGGCTTCCAAGCCGGAAAACCCGATGTGTGAATAAGCAAGTCTCCAAGCGTAATCCCACTTTTTTCGCCGGCATCGAAATCCTTAAAATATTTTCCTAATTTGTCCGAGACGTCTAACTCACCGCTTTCGATCAATTGAGCACATAGCAATCCGGTAACAAGCGGTTTAGTCAGGCTCGCCAAATCATAAATCGTATCGACTGTCGCTTCAATTCTCTCCGGTTCGACAACCGCATATCCAAGTGCTTCGTGCAAAACGATCTCGCCTTTTTCCGCTACAAGATAAACAGCCGATGGAAGATCGCCGGCTTCTATCCGTTCATTAAGTAATTCTAAAATTGGATTTTTCATTTAAGCATCACAGTTCACGTTAGGTCTTTGGGCTATGCCCATCTATTTGCGGAAAAGCTATGCTTTTCCGTAGTTCACCTAAGACTCCCGCGGCTATGCCGCCGTGCCCACGTGAAGCGATAAGGCGGCCAAGCCGCAGGATAGTCTCAAAATCTAACGGAAAAGCATAGCATTTCCGCAAATATAGCGGCAAGCCGCGGGTACCAACATATTAGCTATCGGCCCACACCAATAAGATATGGAATGCAGTAACCACTAGTTACATTCTACTTAAAAATATTCTGCCTTAATTGACAAGAAACATCTACGCAACTAGAATCGGGAAACAATTTTTTATTGGAGGTCAAAGAATTATGAGCAGCAAAGTAGAATCAGCGGATTTAATCCTGAAACTTTACGATTTACGCCGCGAGGCAACGATGAGAAAGGCCAGGGATTGGTTTTTCACGTTTAATCCGTCAAGCGCGGCTGAATATATGCAGACGATGATGGACCCGGAAGTCGGCGGGTATGCGAGAATGGTCGCGTCCTATTGGGACATGGCCGCATCATTTGTCAATCACGGCGCGATTGACGCCGAAATGTTTAACGACACGGCGGGCGAACATATGATGGTGTTCGCGAAGATCCAGCCTTTTCTCCCGGAACTCCGCGAAATGTTTCAAGAGCCCAAAGCATTCCAGCATCTCGAAAAGGTGATAATGAATATGCCGAACGGTGCGGAAAAAGTAAAAGCAACGCAGGAATGGCTGAAATCGATTTCCGGCGACATGGCCGAACAAGCAGCCGCTTGATCCGCAGGAGCCCGGACGCCCTCGTCCGGATGAGCGTTGCTTCGACGCGAACAAACCCTTTGTCCGTTTTACATCGTCCATTGGAACGTAACGCGTTCGCGGACTCTGCGGGCGGACAAAGGTGTCCGCGTTCCATCCGCGGGCGCTTACGCTTTAATCAAACATTCAGCCTGCTTCGGTGGGCTTCGATTTTTTCGAGCACACCGACCGCCAATGCCAGAGCCCTTCTGCCATCCTCACCGCTAACCGGCGGCGATTTATCTTCACTGATAGAATCTATAAATGCCTTTATTTCTGCTCTCAAAGGTTCCACGTCGTTTATTTCCAGCCGGTTGATCGAAATCCCAAGTAATGGAATCGCCGCCTTTGGGTCAAGCGACGTGACCGATGCAAATTTGGTCCCGTAATCCAGGACAACATACGAATTCGTCTGATAAAACCGCGTCTTGCGAATTTTATCCGTGCCGATCCTTGACGCGGTAATATTCGCAACCGCTCCATTCTCGAATTCAATGCGGGCGTTTGCCGCATCGACCTTGTCGGAAATTACGGGAATGCCGACCGCATGAATCGCCGAAACCTTCACATTTTCGCCGACCAGCCACTGCACCGCGTCGAGATCGTGGATCATGACATCGAGTACGACATCGACATCGAGCGACCTATTGGGAAACGGAGACACGCGGTGAATTTCGAAATACAGCGGATTTGTTACAAACGGCCGCAGGGCAACCATCGCCGGATTGAATCGCTCGAGCTGCCCGACCATCAGTTTCGCTCCTGAAGAACTGGCGGCGGCGATCATTTTATCGGCCTCAGCCAATGTCGAGGCCATCGGTTTTTCAACCAGCACATGCACACCTTTTTCCAAAAAATCACACGCGATCTCGCAATGCGTCTCAGTCGGCGTGGCAATTGAAACTGCATCGACTTTACCTAAGAGCTCGCGCCAATCAGTAAAAAAATGGCTTCCGTTATCCTTTCCCGCCTGTGCCGCCGTTTCTTCATTCACGTCACACGCACCGACGAATTCTAACCTGCCTTCGCGGGCAAGCTCCGCATAATTACGAGCATGATGGCGGCCGAGGCTTCCAGTGCCAATCGCCGCTATTTTTAGAAGTGTTGGGGAAGATAGCGGATCACGGAGTTCTTGCATTGGTTGTGTTTGAATCCAAATTTGATTTCGGTAATACTAAGTTCGAGTCGTCAGTGGAAGATCCTGACGCCGTATATTTTCCGCTAACTCGCGCTAAATGACAAAGACCAAAACCCAAAGTCCAAAAACCAGCTACATTTGGATCGTACTATTCGTATTGGCAATTTTTGTCTATTTCTTCGGCCTATCGATCCCGCTCGTTGGTCCGGATGAGCCTCGTTACGCTCAAGTTGCTAGAGAGATGTTCGAGCGTTCCGATTGGATAACGCCGACGCTTGGCGGCCATTACTGGTTTGAAAAACCGGCACTGCTTTATTGGCTTCAAATTGCTTCGTACCATCTGTTCGGCGTTACCGAATTTGCGGCAAGATTCGGTTCGGCTTTATTCGGATTAGGAACGATTTTGAGCCTGTGGATACTCGGAAAATTTTCTTCCTGCCAAAAACCTGAGCCCGAAGGCCAACGCCCGACATCCGATTTCGCTAAATGGCTTGCGCTCATCGCCGCTTCATCCATCGGAATCATAGTTTTCTCTCATGGCGCCAGCTTCGACATAATTCTTACATTTCCGATGACGGCGGCGCTTGTCAGCTTTTATATTTTAGACGACGCCGAGCGTTCCAACCCCGCGTTTTCGGGTATTCGCCTCTCCGCGTCTCTAATCGCGTTCTATTTTTTCATCGGGATTTCGCTCATTGCAAAAGGCCTGGTCGGGATCGTTTTTCCGTTTGCGATTGTAACTTTTTATTTTCTTCTGTCGTGGAGATTCCCGAGCAGAATTTTCATTTTAAGTCTGTTTTGGGGAACGGTTCTGGCGGTCATCGTCGCCTCAGCCTGGTATTTGCCGATGTATCTGCAGCACGGCGATTCGTTTATCGACGAATTTTTCATCCAGCATCATTTTCAGCGTTACACTTCTAACAAATACTTTCACCCGCAGCCGTTCTACTTTTTCTTTTGGGTACTGCCGCTGATGACGATTCCATGGCTGCCGTTTTTCTTTGCGGCGATTTGGGATTTCGGAAAGAAGATCCAGGCCCAGTCGGGGAGTTTTCGTGCTTCGGCTTCTCCTCTGCTGATCTTCGCCGCCGCGTGGTTCGCGGTTCCGCTAGTGTTCTTTTCGTTTTCCGGATCGAAGCTTCCCGGGTACATTTTGCCCGCCGTTCCGGCAGCGATCATTTTGACCGCAGAATATATTTGGCGTTTTGTTCAGGATAATCAAAGACGCTCAGTATTTATTCAGGGTATTGCGATCACAACCTTTGTTGTGGTCGTCGGACTAATGATCTTCGCCGTTCCGCGTTTTGCTGAGGGCGATTCGGTCAAAGCACTTATCGCCGCGGCCGATGCACGCGGAATGTCGCGCACGAGAGTTTTAAGCCTGCACACCACATCGCATAACGCCGAGTTTTACGCCGCGGGCAGATTGCTGCGGACCGATGACGGAAAACAGAAAAAACTGCTCGGCCCGCTGGACGTGCTTGTGGAAATTCGGCGGAATAATGAAGAACCGGCGTTGGTATTGGTACCGCTCGAATATCTGAAACAATTAACCGATTGCGAACCGCTTAATTCGGAAGTTATAAAGGAAAACGGCGAATTAGCGATAGTTTACGTCTCCTCAAAATAAGGTTTTAGCGCGCCGCAGCCCGATGCAATCTGTCCATCAAAGCCGCACCGATCCCGCCTTCCGCGACTGTTTCACAATAAATCGTGTCGATCTTCCGCCGATCGCATTCGCGAAAGAATTCGAAGAAAGAGGAAGCGTATTCTTCAACTGAAGAACATATTTTCACCAATTCGAAATCCGCGTCCGGTTTATTAAGCCCAATAAAAGATCTGGATAGAAGATCTGAAATCTCAAATTTAAAATTTGAAATTTGAGAGTCGAAGTTCACTAAAATTACCCGGGCATTTGGAGCATAATGCTTATGCTTCAATCCGGGACTTCGTGGAGCTTCATCTTCCGCCGCTTGATAAATTCTTGTTTCGGGAACGATCCGGCGGAGCATTTCAAGCGATACCGCACCGGTTCTCAGCAACATCGGAACGTCACCGGAGCAGTCTACAACGGTTGATTCAAGGCCGATTTCTGTTATTTTAGCCTGCAGGATACAGTCGATGCGTGAATCCAGATCTTCGAAGACCGCTTGCCACGAAGTCGGGCTGGGCCTGCCCGATATATTAGCGGAAGGAGCGGCGACTGGCGTTCCGCATGCTTTTAAGAATTCAAGAGCCAGTTGGTTTCGCGGCATTCGCACGCCGATCGTGTCAAGCCCAGCAGTCGCGGCAACGGGAACCGTCGGCGATTTCGGCAAGACGATGGTCAGCGGGCCGGGAAAGAATTCTTCGATAAACCTTTGAGCGTGAGCAGGAATTCCATCTGCGATAAGCGATATTTGTTCAGGGTCGCCGATATGCGCGATGATGGGATTATCCGCCGGTCGCCGCTTGGCCTCGAATATTTTCACAATTGCGGCCTCATTAAAAATATCGGCGCCGAGACCGTAAACAGTCTCGGTCGGAAACGCCGCGATGCCTCCACGTTTGATGAATTCGGCGGCTTCGAACGGGGATGTTGTTAGAACTGTATGCATATAAGATTGGTTGGCGAAACAAAGCAGAACCGCCTGCGTCAGCGGGTGGTACTTTTGAAAGGATAAAGGCGAAAGGATAAAGGATAAAGTGAAGCGGTCCTGATTCTTCATTTATCC
>JANMSP010000513.1:0-9762 GCA_031389475.1 Pyrinomonadaceae bacterium | reverse complement strand
CCCTTATTCTATCGATAACCGCCGTTCCCGCCGGTTTCTTTTTTTCGACGCGACATAGGCCGCGACTGCCAGTCCGCCGCCTACGAAAAGTCTCGCAGACGTAAACGGATTAATATTTGAACGCTGACTACAAATGTCTTCTTATATGATCGATCGCCCGACAGGCGTTCGGGCAGTTTCGTTGTTGTGAAGCCAGCTTATTGTTCCGATTATGCCGTTCGATTCCCGCCTTCTCTGTTCGGCTCAATACAATAGGGGAAATGCGTCAGTTAGAAGAATTGATCGGACGCAGATCGCCCGCTTCACCATTCGGATCATCGAACCGTATGGGAACGACAAGCGGGCGAGGTACGGTGAATGGGGCGGAGAGATGAGCTTCAATTTCCTTAAAAGCTCTCTGTCCAGTTTCCTTGCCGAATAGAGTTGTAAGGTGTCGTTCTTCCAGTTCCAGAATTTTGCGAATTGACCCAACCCCAGTTAAAAGATGTTGGCGTTGTTTTTCGTTTAGCGACGGTATAATACCAGCAAGCTCATAAAAATAGCTCATATCGCGGCTTTGCCGGTGCGTCGAATTTGCAAGATCGTGGGCTTCATCTCGCAGAATCCGCAAAACACGCATCGCATCGATGCCAGCGTCGAATTCTATACGAGCGCCGCTTTCGGTCAAAAAATGCGAAATTTCAGAATGTTTGCCGGGCGGCTTAACCGCTGATATCAGAGAAAATCGCCGGTCCTTAAATCCTGCGATGCTCATCAATGCGGCGTTTAATTGCGATTGGCCGCCGTCGATCAAGATCAGGTCCGGAAGATTTCCCTCGGCCCGAAGGCGGTTACCAATAAACTTCGATAAAGTTTCCAGTTCGCTGGCTTGATCCGAAAACCAAAATTCGTATTCTTCTGAAAGAAATCTCCCATTTCCCCAAACTGACCTAGCCGCCGTCTGGTCGCTGCCGGAGATGTGGGCAGCGTCGAACGCTTCTATTCTGACGGGTATTTTATTCAGCCCGAATATCTTACGAATTTCTTTTCCGATCTTGGCAGCAGTCGGACGCGGTGTCAGGCTGGCCAGACTGTCCTCCAGTTTTGTCCGTATCATCGCGCGCTCGGTCGTAATCTGATGAGCGTTAATTTTCACGACCAGTATTTTGATTAATCGTTTGAACTTTCCACTCAATTCTCGCGAAATTTCGAGCCGCCCGGGAAAATCATGCGAGACTCGGATCTCGCGGGGAGCATGAAATCTGTAGAATTGCCGCATTATATCTGCAAGTGCCTGTTCAGAAGACTCTCCAATTGGTGATGGCCAAACAAAGACTCGCATCCCCAACATTCGCCGCCTCCGCTGTGTGACTAAATAAACCTTGATCTCATTGTTCTCCGTTTCAAGAACAAGTGTATCCACTGCGTCATCTAGCCAGACGCGAAGCTTCTTATCCTGCCAAAAGTCTGCCACCCGCAGGCCGAGATCACGAAGAAAACCCGCTTTTTCAAAATCAAGATCAAGTGCGGCGTCTTCGATTCGTCCCGCGAGCCTTGCGGTAAATCGCTCTTGTTCATTAGCAAGAAACAGGCGAACAAGCTCGACCATTTCAAGATAATTTTCCTCATCGCAAAGGCTTTTCACGCATGGAGCGATGCATCGCTTTGCATAGAATTGGGTGCATGGAACCGGGAAATTACCGTCGATTTCGATCTGGCAAGTGCGAAGGCGAAAAGTCTTATTGAGGAAATCGATCAATATTCTCGCCGCCGAACGGTTTAAGAAAGCGCCGAAGTATTCTGCATCGTCATTGTCGATAACGCGGGTAGCGAGCAGACGCGGAAAGCGTTCGCTCGTCAACTTCAGATGCGGGTAAAGAGGCTGGCCGGCAAGTGAAAATCGATATTTTTCAGGCCTCTTCATTTACCGGGTTTTGGTACGCGTCGAGCATCGTATGAATCGTTTCGAGCGAATCAGCCTCGTCAATTGTTTTGTCATCACGCCACCGAAGAATGCGCGGAAAACGGACTGCAACACCGGATTTATGCCGCGTCGATTTTTGCAGGGCTTCGAAGGCGATCTCGAAAACGAGCTTTGGAGTGACGCTTCGTACCGGCCCGAAGGTTTCGATAGTATTAGCCCGGACATACTTATCTACCTTGCGGATTTCAACGTCGGTCAACCCCGAATAAGCTTTAGCAAACGGCACGAGTACCGAATCTTTCCATACCGCAAACGTGTAATCCGTAAAAAGATTCGAACGTTTGCCGGTTCCCTTTTGGGCGTAAATCAGAACGGCGTCGATAGTCAAGGGATCGATCTTCCATTTCCACCAATCGCCTCGGTGCCGTCCGGTGCGGTAAGGCGATTCACGGCGTTTCAGCATAAAGCCCTCAACGCCGAGAAAGCGACTTTTTTCACGAATAACAGCCAGTTCTTCCCAATTACCGGCCTCTACCGAAGGCGTAACGCGAATATACTTCTGTGATTCTTCATCTAAATTACCGATTATATTTTCGAGAAATTCACGGCGTACTTTGAATTCCAGCGTACGTATATCGCGGCCTTCGTATTCGAGCAGATCATAGCATTCGAGCACAACAGGTACTTCGGCGAGAATTTTGGCTGACACATTCTTTCGTCCGATCCGTTTTTGTAATTCCGTAAACGGCAGAACTTTTTCATCCTTGAATGGCAGAACCTCGCCGTCCAAAACCGTCCCGTTCGGAAGATTGGCGGCGGCGGTCGAGATTTCCGGAAATCGCTCGGTTATCAAATCTTCACCACGCGACCAGGCAAAAACTTCATCCTTTCTCTTTATGACCTGTGCACGGATTCCGTCCCATTTCCACTCGACTTGCCAATCGCCCGACGGCCCAAGATCATCCGTCGAAAAATCCATCTGATGTGCGAGGTGAAACGGAAAAGGCCGCGCAATGGGCGTTTCGTCGAGGCCCATTTCCGGATCTAATAACTGCCTAATGAATTCCGCCGTCGGCTCCCATTCGCCCATCGCCCGGTGCGTAATAATATCGACCGGAAGCTCGGAAACCTGTGAAAGCGAACGCACGACAAGCTGTTGCGAAACGCCGACGCGAAAGCTGCCCGAAATCAGCTTGTTGTAAACCAGCCGCTGCGAATAATCCATCCGCGACCAAGCGGCGATGACCTCGGCTTTCTGCATTTCATCGGCGGCACCTCGCAGCGGCAGCAATTTTTGCTCGACGAGAATATGCAGCGGCGTCTCGTCAATCTCCGTATTGTTCGGCAGCAAAAGTGCAATAGTTTCCGCACTATCCCCAACCGTATCGCGCGATTCGATATAAAGCCATTCCGAAATTCCCGCCGCCTCTATCGCCCAAGCACGAAGTTTTGCCGCGGGCACTATCTGGCGCGGTTTTCTTCCCGAAAGGAAGTAAAAAGCCCACGCCGCGTCTTCCTTCCCGGCCTGCTCAAAATAAACCCGAAGCGCCTCAACCTTTTCATTCGTCTTGTTCGTCTGGTCGAGTTCGGTGTAAAGTTCGGTAAATAGCTTCATTTTTGTAAATTAACCGCAGATTTACGCGGACAGACGCAGATAGAAAGAATGATAAATATCTGCGTTTATCCGCGTAAATCTGCGGTTAAAATTTCTTCGTCCGCATCGTCCCCGACATACTGCGTTTTCAGCGGTGTCGCATTAAAACCCGTTTCATTTAAATACCTTACAACTTCCTCTGAAAATCCGTGGGTTACATACACAGTCTCGGCTTCAGAACTTTTGATTGCCTGCAAAAGCTCCGGCCAGTCAGCGTGATCGGAAAGCACGAAACCGCGGTCAACCGCCCGTTGCCGTCTCGCCCCGCGAACCATCATCCAGCCTGAAGCAAATCCGGTCGAATGGGTGCCGAATCGTTTCATCCATGTCGAGCCATGCGATCCCGGCGGAGCGACGATCAGCGAACCGACAAAATCCTTCTTATTTTCAACCGAGCCGACATACTGCGTTTCCGGCAGATCGACGCCCTCTTCGCGGTAAGCCTCCGTTAACCGCTCGACGGCACCGTGCGTAAAAATTTTTCCGATCGTGCGGTCGATGCCGTTCATCACCCGCTGAGATTTACCGAGCGAATAGGCGAAAATGACCGACGCTTTTCCCTTTTCGCGGTTTTTACGCCACCAGGTATTTATATCTTCGAAAATAAATTCCGTCGGCTGCCAGCGGTAGATCGGCAGCCCAAATGTCGCCTCGGTTATAAAATGATGACATTTTACGGGTTCAAAGGGCTCGCACGTTGCGTCCGGCATTAGCTTGTAATCGCCGGAACACACCCAGATCTCGCCTCTATATTCAACCTTAACCTGTGCCGAGCCGAGTACGTGGCCTGCCGGATGAAAAGAAACCTTGACACCATTTATGTCAATTTCTTTCCCATACTTTTGTGAAGAAATAATTGCGTCATCGCCCAGACGAATGCGTGAAAGCCTCTCGCCTTCAGCCGGAACAAGATAGTCCTGATTTCCGCGATAAGTGTGATCCGCGTGAGCGTGAGTTAATATGGCCTTTGCAACCGGTTTCCATGGATCGACGTAAAAATCGCCGCGCTTGCAATACAATCCGCGGTCGGTCAGCGTGATAAGGCCGCTTTTCTTCATTGCTATATTTTATATTATCGCTGAACTGAATCTCTAAATATTTATAGGCCGTCTGAATACCTAAATGTTCTTATTTTTGCAATCCCGTGGTTTTAAAATTTGAGTTGCGGCGAATTGACTTGGCTCTGTTCTACTTGCCTATTCTTATTTCGTGCAGTTCGTGGATAACGGTTTCAAGATTTATCCACGAACTGCACGAAATAAGAAAAATTATTTGTGACCGCAATATCAACCGATTAGACCGACCCATCCGGCGAGTTATTTATTCTCGCCCCGAAGGGTTAGAAGCAGTTTCTTCTTTTGGTATAGAAACAGCCTGCCGTTCTTTATCTCGTGCCGGTTTGCACTTCTTAATCCGTTTAAAAACTCACGTTCGACCTCCATCCTGCCGTCTTCGATGCACGCCCGCATAGTGGAAATAATATCGGTGATCGCCAGCTTCTTATCCGCCGAACTATAACTGCCGCCGAAAACATTGCACCCGGAGTTCCCGCCGGCACTTTTTTTGGACGGATCGAAAACGACAAAGGCGTCCCTGAGCGCCACCAATGTTTTGCGGTTCCCAATGGATTCAAGTATCCATTTTTTATCTTCAAGCTTGGTATCCAGGTCGCCTTCATCTATCGGATCCTGCTTCCCTGGTATCTTAAATTTCAGAATCACGCGGCCTCGCCGGTTATGAAGATCCAGTGAGCTTCCGTTTTGCACATATCGCACGGCTTCGCCCAATGCCCGGGTAAATGTTGATTCCGGAATACTTCCAGGCATCATTTTGCACATCCGCTTCGTCATTCCAATATTTGAAAAGTTTATACGCTTTCCGTTTACATTCACGGCCCCGAACATTTCATTGCATCCGGTGTGGCCCATAAATCTAGTGCGGCCGATATTTATCTCGAAAAATGCCGCTGAATTATTTGCCGGTTTTCCGTAGGCCTGTGTAAGCGTCCATTTTGCCGTGCTTATGTTATCGCGCTGAGCAACCGCCGTAGCACTGACAAACGCCATGATCGCGGCTGAAAAAATTAGTGCCTTAATATTGATATTTCTCATAACTTCCCCTTTTTCACTTTTGTTTACAAGTGTAATCGAAACAACGGCCCTTTGTGATTCGGGATCGGGGCCGCATTTAGAGAACGTACTGCCAGCCGAAATCTTGCACTTTTTCAAGTATGTACGACGGCGGCTCTGTATCTGAAATTTGAAGTCTTAAATTTGAAATCGGGCTTTGCGCGTTTATTTCTTATTTCTAATTTCTCACTTCTGATATAATCCCCTTGTTTAACCCGTTTTGAAAAAGTTGCAACTCAAAAAGCTTTTTTCCGCATCTTTACTCCGGTAAATGCGGACATTTTCACTCAACTGTCTCGACGGTTTCGGTTCGCATCAGTTATTCCGCGGAGGACATATGCAATTCAAATTCAGATTTTTGCGACTCGCGTTTTCGGCCGCTTTGGTTGTCTCGCTTTCGGCAATCGTTTTCGCCGATACCATCCGTTTGAAGGATGGCAGCATTATTAAGGGGAAAATCACCGCCTTCGGCGACGGTAAATTTACCATTGAAATGGGTAAAAGGCAGATGTCGTTCCCGGCCGCCGAGATCGATTCGATTCAGTTCGATTCGCCCCGTTCATCACCACAAATCGTCAACGCCGCTGCTCGGAGCACCCCGGTTACTGATATCGAAGACGAATCCGAAGTGATCGAAGAATCCGCACCGCCGAAAGTCGTTACGCGGGTGGTAAAGACCGACACGACCGCGAAGGCTAATATTCCATCCTTATCTATCAAAGCGAAAACACAGTCAACCACCGTCAAACCAGTTGAGATCGGGGTAAAAGTTCTCGCCGATAACTCATCGAACGGCTGGACTAATTCCGGCTTTGTCGTCAAAAAAGGACAGAAAATAAGAATTACGGGCAGCGGCCAGATTTCCATCGGCGGCGGCAAAACCGTAACGCCTTCTGGTCTTTACGATGTCGAAGATACCGGCAAATTATTACAAAGCGTGCCAACCGGTGCGTTGATCGCAGTCATCGGCGACGATAATAACGAATTTATATACGTCGGTACGTCACGCGAATTTACCGCGGCTCGCGATGGAGCCTTATTTCTCGGCGTCAACGAAGGCAATCTCAACGACAATTCAGGAACGTTCGACGTAAAGATCGAGATCGGCCCGGCGTAGAAGAGACCGGGTAGTGCATTAGTTTGAAAACTGATGTTTTATTAAACCGAATCATAAAGGATTCATTAGATTTTCGTGACCTTTTGTGTTATTTCGTGGTTTCAGTTCCGGATTTAAGATTGAAACCACGAAGGAACACAAAAAGTCACGAACAAATCAGACCGGAATGTTCCCTGAAAATTTAAACTGATGCACTACCAGAGACTGCTAAATCTTTCATCTTTACCTTTTCGGCTGTTTAGATCCGGGCTAAATAAAAAGCGTCGCCGTTTAAGTAAACGACGACGCATTTAATTCTAATCCTCGCCCATTCTAGGCTTTTGCTTTCTTGATTTCCTCGATCATCACTGGAACGGCATCGAACAAATCACCAACGATTCCGTAGTCCGCAATGTCGAAGATCGGGGCTTCGGCGTCTTTGTTGATCGCAATGATTGCGCTGGCGTTTTTCATTCCGACAATATGCTGGATCGCGCCGGAAATACCAAGCGCGATGTAAACCTTAGGAGCGACTGTTTGTCCGCTTGAGCCGATCTGCCGGTCGATCGGCAGCCATTCGGCATCGCAGATTGGCCGCGAAGCCGCTAGATCGGCACCTAAAGCATCGGCAAGCTGCTGGGCAAGAGCGATGTTCTCCTGTGATTTGATTCCACGGCCAACCGCAACGATAATCTCCGACTTCGAAAGATCAACGGTCGCTTTTGCTTCCTGAAACGGCTCTTCCGCCGTCATCCGGACATCGCCGATCTGCACGTCCATTATCTCGACCGAACCAGTTCCCTTCACCGCACTGTCGCCGCGAAACGCTCCCGATTGAAACGTAACAAAGTAAGGAGCCTCGCCGCCGATCGTAACGTCCGCATCCAATTTCCCGAGGAATATTCGCCGCGTGAATACCAGTTTGTCACCCTCGGCGTTATATCTAATGACGTCACCGACAACTTCCCTGCCCAAACGCGCCGCGATCTTCGGTGCAAAGTCCCGAACGCGATACGTGTGCGCCATAACAATATACCGCGGATTAGTGGCTCTGATGACCTGTTCCCACGCATCGGCGTAGGCATCGGGGGTATAGGTCCCGAGCTTTTCGCTCTTAGCGACGATAACCTTTTCAAGATCGTACTGAGCTATTTCCTGAGCAAGCAAACAGTCGTTGTCGCAGGGGATAACAGCCGAAACCTTTAACCCGAGATCCTTACCAATGCTTTGCGCCGCGGCAATCGCCTCGAGCGATATTTTGTTGAGAACGCAGCTTTTATGTTCAATGAAAACTAAAATCATACTCATTTAATGCGAAAGGTGATTGGTATATTCGTCGATCTGTTTTAAAAATTCTTTTCGCCCCGACTCCAATCCAACCTCAATCAATCTTGTTATTTCAATACGCTCAATTCTCGGTAAAATTTCACTATTTTCCGCTATTTCATAGCTTCCCGAGCGAAGGATGTACATACCAAGCTCCGATTCGTTATACCGCCAAACTTCCGGAATGCCGATAGCCGCAAAAATACTCATTCTGTTAAGCGACGAGTGACTTATATCGACCTCAATGATCAGGTCTGGCGGCGGATCAAAATCTAAATTCACTGTTGCCTTGCCAAGCATAAATTCGGCATTCTGCACGTAATAACATTCGTCGGGCTCAAAGCCGCGAGCGAGATCTTCGCGTTGAAAAGTAGTAGAGCCAGCAGCAAAAATCTCAATTTCCAGATTCTCGGTAATTCTTTCAAACAGCATCGCTAAAAGTTTCTTCAGGTTTTCATGCTTCAATGAAAGAACTATAATTTCCAGGCTGCCTCGGTCGAAAGTAAAATGCGCAGGTGTCTCATCCTGCAGATTGTCCGCAATGGCCTTATAGGAATTCCAGCTGATGTTATGCAAAACAACTGCCTGAGTTTTTTCCAGAACGCTCTCCATAAAGACTATAATACACGAACTTCCGTCTTCAGTTTCTCCACCAATTCAACCGCACCGGCTTTTGCATCTCCGTTTCCAAGCATCTGCGTCTGTTTGGTTTTGAGCGGCATATAAACCTTCTCGATAGACTGAGCGGATGCAAAGTTCTCAATGCCGGTCGTTACTTCCATTACCTCTTTTTTCTTCGCCGCCATGATGCCTTTTAACGAGGCGTAACGAATCTGAGAAATGCCCGATTGAATTGTCAGAAGTGCCGGAAGCTTATATGTAAACCATTGATACCAGCCGCTTTCCAGTTCGCGTTTTATCCTGACACTGCCTTCGAGTTTGGAACGGTCAACCTCGATCACTAGGGTCGCATGCGGAATTCCCAGGAGTTCGGCGAGAATCACGCCGGTTTGCCCGTAACTCGCGTCGTCGGACTGCAATCCGCTGAAAACCATATCGGCGTTTTCTTCGCGAATTGCATCGGCGATGGCTTTCGCGATCTGGTACGGCGAGAGTGTCTTCGAATCTTCGACGACCACATGAATCGCCCGGTCAGCACCGCGGGCCAGAGCGTCTATGATTACCGTTTTCGCACCCTGCGGCCCAAGCGTGCAAACGACCACCTCACCTTCGCCCTTAGCTTCTTTCATCCGCAGGGCTTCTTCCAGCGCATAACCATCGGATTCATTCGTCTGGTGGGCAATGTCAGCCTCGTTGATCCATTTTTCATCGCTGCCGATGCGCAAAACCGCATCTTTATTGGCAACCTGCTTCATTAAAACAATAATTCTCATAACTAGCTAAACTTACTTATCAAAGTAAACAACAATTCCATTTAAACGTGCCCAATTTTCGGAAAAACCAACGTGAGAAATGGCGTTTCGGCTTTTGACAATTTGTCGAACAGTTTCCGTCACCAAAACATCTGGTTCAATTTCATAGATTACTTTGGCCCGCAACGGGTCATTTTTATAAAAGATTGCCAAGAAGATTTTTTTATTGCGTCGAATACGCTGAAGGGACTGTTCATGTAGTAATTCGGGTTCCTTGAACA
>JANMSP010000492.1:0-1740 GCA_031389475.1 Pyrinomonadaceae bacterium | reverse complement strand
CGGTTCTGACAAGAGAGACCCAGTTGCTATTGCTCCGGGTTCCGACAAAAAAGATAATGCGTCCACAAGAAATAATTTCCAAAAAACGCGATGGTGCGGAACTTTCATTCGATGAAATAGATTCTTTTATAGACGGAGTTTGTGACACCAGTTGGGCGGACTATCAGATCTCGGCGCTTCTGATGGCGATGTTTACGCGTGGACTCAGCATCGGCGAACAGGACAATTTAACAAGATCGATGCTTCATTCCGGCGATATGCTCGATTTTTCCGACATTGATGCACCAAAGGCCGACAAACATTCGACCGGCGGTGTTGGTGACAAAACTTCGCTGATAATTGCTCCGCTTGTCGCGGCGTGCGGTGTCGCGGTGCCGATGATATCGGGCCGCGGACTTGGACACACCGGCGGAACTCTCGATAAACTGGAAGCGATTCCGGGGTACAACGTCAAGCTTTCGACGGGCGAATTTCGCCGCATAATAAAAAAATGCGGCTTTGCAATGACCGGACAGACGGCCGAGATCGCCCCGGCCGATAGAAAGATTTACGCTCTGCGCGACGCGACGGCGACCGTTCCATACATTCCACTCATTGTCGCTTCCATCATGTCAAAAAAATTGGCGGAAGGCTTGGATGCACTCGTGCTGGACGTTAAAACGGGTTCGGGCGCCTTTATGGTCGAGTTTGAGGATTCAAAAAAGCTCGCGGAAGCCTTGGTGAAAACCGGCACTAGATTCGGCGTGCGGACCGAAGCCGTTATTTCGGATATGAGCCAGCCGCTGGGAAGATTTGTCGGGAATGCTCACGAAGTATATGAATGCATTAGGATTCTAAAGGGCGAGATCGACGCCCAGTCGCAATCGACGTGGGATCTTTCCCTTGAACTCTCGGCAAGAATTCTTGTTATGTCCGGCATCAGATCCGATATTGAAACTGCCAGGCAATTTGCTCAATCTATGCTCGACAGCGGAGCGGCGTTCGAGAAATTCAGGCTGAACGTGGAATGCCAGGGCGGCGATACGCAAATCTGCGATAAGCCCGAAATGCTTCTGGGCAGTAGCCTTATCGAAACGAAGATCACTGCTGCCGCGTCCGGTTTCGTTGATGAAATCGATACGCTTGCCATCGGAAATTCAATCGTCGCAATTGGCGGCGGGCGGCTTAAGGCAGACGATAAGGTCGATCATGCCGTCGGATTCGCTAATGAAGTGAAAGTGTCTCAGCAGGTAAAAACCGGCGACACGCTAGGCGTTTTGCATAGCCGTAACCAGAATCAGGCAGATTCCATTTTTGCCGAATTGACCGTCGCTTTTAAGATAACCTCCGATAACACTCGCAATCCGCCTCATCTTATCCAGGAAGTCATAGTTTCTTAAAATTTCCTGCAAGCCGCTGCCCTTTTCTCCGTTCGAGTAGTACAAGCCAAACCCAAAAGGCCAAGTCTGACCGTTCAGGAGATCAAAATGATAAAGATTTTTGGAAGTTTATCAATTGCGGCGATCGCAGTATTCACTCTCGCGACGGGAGCCGAAGCTCAGAAGCGTGGCCCTAAACCGGTTAAAAAGCCGGTCGTTACAGAGTTCCAATCAAAAACCATTACAAATAAACGCGACACGCTGGAAATGGTGTTTGTTCTAGATACGACCGGCTCGATGGGCGGCCTCCTAGACGGGGCAAAACAGCGAATTTGGGGAATAATTAACGAGGTAATGCAAAAGCCATCGAAACCCAGAGTGC
>JANMSP010000458.1:0-8319 GCA_031389475.1 Pyrinomonadaceae bacterium | reverse complement strand
CCCAACGAAAGTGATGAACACATTCACTTTATTGGAAACTAACATCGACGATTTGTCTCCGCAGATTCTCGGATTCGTTATGGAGCGGGCATTTGAATTCGGAGCTTTGGATTGCTGGTTCACTCCAATTCAAATGAAGAAGAATCGGCCGGCTACGATGCTTTCGATCCTTTGCACCCCGGAGAAACGCGAAAAGCTTACCGAACTGATCTACACTGAAACAACGACGTTGGGAGTTCGCGTCAGCCGTATCGAAAGGGAAAGTTTAGAAAGGGAAATTATAAACGTCGATACAAAATTCGGATCGGTAGATGTCAAGATTGGACGTCTTGGGGGTAAGATCGTAAATATTATGCCGGAATACGAACAGGTCAGGAAGATCGCTATGGAAAACGGAGTGCCATTTCAAACCATTCGAGACATAATTATTGCCAAGCTAAATATTCTGCCGCTAGTGGCCGGGCTTTGATATTCAGTCGTTTTGGGTTACGTCTCCAGGTGGCTTCTTCGCGAAAATTTGGTTGCCTAAAAGCACTGGTAGAAACATCCGTAATGCGACAAAAAAAACGTATCGAGAACAAGAATAATTCGAATATTTCAAAACTCCGCGACATCGCCTATTAACATACTTGCGGGAAGCGATACGTAGAAACCACAACATCGCCCATGATCGCCGCGATGATGCTGTCGCAAAGACGATGGAACAAAGCGAGACGGTACCAGGTTTCACCCGGAAACAGCAAGTGTCAACAGAACCGAATAGTTATGGAAAATGAAAACAAAGGGAACATAGATCTCAAAAAAATCGCGGCAGGCGTCCGGCTGATGCTCGAAGGCATGGGTGAAAACCCGGACCGTGACGGTTTACAAAAAACACCGGAACGCGTCGCTGATTTTTATGCCGAATTGACGGAGGGAATGTGGCAAGACGCCAAGTCTCACATTGTGCCGCTGCCCGGCGATTCGCATGATGAAATGGTGATCGTTAAAGATATTTCGATCGCGTCCGTCTGCGAACACCACCTTGCTCCTTTTGTCGGTCAATGCCATATCACTTATATTCCTAAAGGTGGAAGGATCGTCGGGCTTTCGAAGCTGGCGCGGATCGCCGAGATATTCGCCCGCCGCCTGCAGGTACAGGAACGGCTGACCCAGCAGATTGCCAGTACGCTTTTCGATGAGTTAGATCCGCTCGGTGTAATGGTCGTCATCGAAGCCGAACATACCTGCATGACCCTTCGCGGAGTGAAGAAACCAGGAGCGAAGACCGTGACTTCCGCTGTATTAGGCGGGTTTCGGACCGATTCGCGAACGCGTGCGGAGGCCATGTCGTTGATAAAAGGGTAACTGCTGGCAGAAGCCTTACCGTCTGGGTGGGATTTCTTCACCGCTGGGAAATAACAAAGCCCTCCCTGACGGCCAGGCTTCTGCCGATAACTTTTTACTTTAACTGTCGATTTAGCGACATCTGATAATTAACACTAACTATGAAACGAATAATAGGTCTTATTTTGCTCGTATCTTTTATCGGAACGGTGTTTGCGCAAGACCGCACCGCGAGTTTCGACGGGGCGAAAATGCGGGAACGGGTTCAACGCCTTTCCGCCGATGATTTCGAAGGCCGAGGCCCGGGGACGGCCGGCGGCAAGCGGGCCGCTCAATATATCGCCGACGAAATGAAGGCGGACGGCGTGACGCCCGGAAACAAGGGAAGTTATTTTCAAAACGTGAAGTTGGTTGGTGTAAAAGCCGATCCCGCAACGGCCCTTGAGATTGCAGGAAACTCCGGTTCGTCATCGTACAAGTTCGGCGACGATTTTGTCGCGACGACCAGTGCTCAAAACGAAAATGCCGCGGTCGATGCGGAAATCGTTTTTGTCGGTTACGGAATCGACAGCCCGCTTTATAAATGGAATGACTACAGCGGAAACCCGGACGAATACAAGGGAAAGATCTTGATGATTATGGTAAATGACCCGCCGGCGACCGCGAGCGAACCGAATTTGTTCGGCGATAAGGCGCTGACCTATTACGGCCGATGGACATATAAATACGAAGAAGCCGCCCGACGCGGAGCCGCGGGCGTTATCCTTATTCACACGACGGAATCGGCAGGATACGGTTGGAACGTCGTTCGAACATCGAATGGAAACTGGCGTTACGAAATTGCCCGGACGGTGGACGACAAAACGCCCTTCTTAAACATTAAATCCTGGGTGACGAATGAGGCCGCCGGGAAGATTTTGTCTGCCGCAGATCTCGACTTGAACGATCTGCGGTCAAAAGCCGCGATGCGCGGATTCAAGCCTGTGAATACCGGCCTCAAAGTAAAACTCAATCTAAAAAGCGAAATGCAGACATTCGATTCGCCGAATGTTGTCGGCATGATCGAAGGCAGCGACCGCAAACTGAAAAGCGAATACGTTATCTATTCGGCCCACTGGGATCACCTCGGAGTAGGCGAACCGGATGCAAAGGGCGACAAAATTTATAATGGGGCTTACGATAATGCGTCCGGCGTTGCTGCCGTGCTGAGCATCGCGGAAGTTATGGCGAAAATGCCGAAGAATCAAAAACCGAAGCGTTCGGTGATGTTTTTCTTCCCGACGGCCGAGGAACAAGGGCTTCTCGGCGCCGAGTATTATGCTCAGTTCCCACTGGTTCCGTTGGCGAAAACCGCCGCGAATGTAAACATCGACGGCGTAAATTTCTTCGGCAAAGTCTCTGATTTTTCCGCTCTCGGTGCGGAGCGGTCATCGATTGCCGCCATTGTCGATCAGGTCGCGAAGGAAAGAAAATTTACCGTCGAGGGCGATACCAAACCGGAGCAGGGATTCTTTTTCCGTTCGGATCATTTCCCATTTGCGAAAGTGGGCGTCCCGGCGATCTCGCTGCGTCACGGCGATGCATTTATTCAGCCCCAGACTGGTGAAGCGGCAAGCTTTTTCCGAGATTACACCGCAAAATATTATCACCAGGCGTCCGACGAATACCGAGACTGGTGGGACGTTTCCGCAATGATCCAGGAAGCTGAACTAGGACTTGCGATCGGCATGAAACTCGCGAATCTGAAAACGCCTCCGAGATACAATGACACGGACGAATTTTCAGCTGCTGATAAAAAGCGATTCGAACGCTAGTTAGCTAATAAAAATCGAAAAAGTTAGCTAAGTATGGCATGATTTATTTGAGAGGTTGTATTATGACCAAGGTAAACATTCACGAGGCGAAATCTCAGCTTAGTAAACTAATCGAGAAGGCAATGAACGGCGAGGATGTGGTGATCGCAAAAGCCGGAAAGCCGAAGGTGCGCCTTGTTCCGATAGAGAATGAGATCAAGGATTGGTTTGGTATGGACGAAGGGAAAATCTGGATGTCTGATGATTTTGATGAACTGCCGGACGATATAATGGCTGCTTTTTATGGCGAAAATTAAGTTGAAAGTATTGGTTGATACGAATGTTTTTCTATGGAGTCTTGGCGGTCACACAGCATCACCGAAACTGAAAGAATTTTTCGAAGATCGTGTGGAACGCGAGTTTTTCGTCTCTCATATAACAGGTTGGGAAATTGCGATAAAATATGGGCTTCGGAAATTAACTTTGCCTGAGGCTCCGGAAAGTTTTTTCCCTGACAGATTAAGGCGTTCTGATTTTTTTGGTTTGCCTATTGAATTGGACCACGTCCTTCAAGTTCACCGGCTGCCACCTATTCATCGTGATCCATTCGATCGTTTATTAATTGCGCAGGCCATGCCGGAAGGCTTATCGATCCTCACATCAGACTCTGAAATCCCGAAATATGACGTGAAAACCATACCGTTTACACGCTTTACAAATGACAAATAGTTTTTACATAACCACGCCGATCTACTACGCGAATAGCTTGCCGCATCTGGGACATCTCTATTCGACTATCGTTGCGGATGTCGTTCAAAGGTATAAAAAACAGCGTGGACTGGATACTTATTTTCTGACCGGAACGGACGAGCATGGCATCAACATTCAGCGGGCCGCAGACAATGCCGGCAGATCGCCGAAGGAGCAAGTGGATTTTGTATCCGGCGAACTTAAAAGGATGTTTCACGACTTCGGCCTCGATACTGAAAACGGCGGATACGACGTCTTTATGCGGACGACCGAGCCTTTTCATTACAAAGGCGTTCAGCATCTTTGGCGTGAGATCGCCAAAAATAAAACGCCGAAGGGAAATGAAACAATTTATAAGGGGTTTTACGAAGGCTGGTTTTGCGCTCCGTGCGCTGAATACAAAACCGAAGATCAGTATTTTTTAGCCGAAGGTTCGAATATTCCGTTGTGCCTGATACATGAACGTCCGCTTGATAGAATTTCGGAAGAGAGTTATTTTTTCAGGCTCTCGGATTATGATGAATTTTTGATCGATCTCATAGTGAACGATCCTAAATTAGTTCAACCTGAAGCTCGTAGAAATGAGGTTATCTCGTTCATAAAACGCGGTTTACAAGATTTGTCAATTTCCAGGGAAAAGAAGTCGGTTTCATGGGGCGTTCCGGTGCCGGACGACGAAAATCATGTAATGTATGTCTGGCTCGATGCCTTATCGAACTATATTACGGCAATCGGTTATGGAAACAGTGAAAAATATTCCATCGGTTTCGATAAATATTGGCAAAATGTTACGCATTTAGTAGGAAAGGACATTTTGCGGTTTCATACGGTTTATTGGTTTTCGTTCCTTGCTGCAGCGGGCCTGCCTTTGCCGAGAACTGTTTATGCTCACGGCATGTGGTTAGATGCCGACGGGCGGAAGATGGGTAAAACATTGGGCAATGTGATTGATGTTGATGTATTGCATGAGCATTTTCAGATCGATGCCATACGGTATTTTTTGCTGCGTGAGATGGTTTTCGGGCAGGATGGAAAGTTCGGTTATGAAAATCTGATTGACCGGGCGAATGCCGATCTCGCCAGCGGCCTTGGTAATCTTGGCAGCCGGACGTTCTCGATGATCACTAAATACCGCGAAGGTTCGATTCCGAACGGCAAGATCGCCGAGGAAAACTATATCAACGCCAAACGGGCCGGTATAAATCCCGACGAACAGGAACTCGTCTCGGTACTCGAACACGCCCGCGATGAATTTTTACGAAGGTTCGATAAATTTGAATTCAGCCTGGCTCTGGAACTTATTTGGACGGTGATTGCCCGCATCGACAAGATGATCTCCGATTCGAAGCCTTGGGAATTGGTAAAGGATGACAAACAGTCGGAGACTTTGAACGCCGTGCTTTACCGTGCGACCGAGACGCTTCGGTGGCTTTGTGTTCTTCTGTATCCAGTAATGCCGGAAGCGACGAGAAAAATATATTTGCAGATTGGTTTAACTGAAGACATTGCGGAAATCGATCCGACGAGCCTGAAATGGGGTGAATTAACATCCGGAACAAAGATCGGCGAAACGGAAGGGGTTTTTCCGAGAATAGATAAAGTTAAAGTTATGAATGGGATAACAGAGCAGTCAGCAGTCAGCAGTCAGCAACCAACAGAGACGAAGCCGAAAGTTGTAGCAGACGAGCCAGCATCAACTCTTGCGGCAGGCGAGTCAGTACCACCTGCGGTAGCGGGTGGGTTAACTCAACCAATAAGCGAAATAGAACAACAATTCATCGACATCGAAGATTTCCTAAAAGTCGAACTCCGCGTTGGTCAAATAATGGTCGCCGAGCGAATTCCGAAAGCCGACAAACTTCTGCGATTCGAAATCGACCTCGGTGAAGTAAAACCGCGCCAAATCCTCGCCGGCCTCGCCGAGTATTACGAACCCGAAAAATTGATCGGCCGCAAAGTCGTCGTCGTAGCAAACCTAAAACCAAGAAAAATGCGCGGCCTCGAGTCCCAGGGCATGATCTGCGCCGCTTCGCTGACGGAAGAAGATACTCCGGCTTTAGCGACTTTTTTGGAAGATGTGAAAGTCGGTGCGAGGTTGAAATGATCTTTGTCGATTCCCATTGCCACATTGACGGCGAGCAGTTTGATGCCGATCGAGACGACGTCGTTGGGCGGGCGCGAAAAGCTGGCGTTCGGGCGATGCTGAATATCGGCACGGGCGATCCGGGCGGGAATGATTTTCGAAAAGCGGTGGCGGTGGCGGAGAAATACGAGGATGTCTATGCGGCGGTCGGCGTACATCCGCATGATGCGAAGCTTTATAACGACGCGGCTGAAAATCATCTGATCGAATTGGCGAAGTCGAGCAAAAAGGTTATCGCCTGGGGCGAGATCGGGCTTGATTTTTATTACGATCATTCGCCGAGAGATGTGCAGGTAGAGGTATTTCGGCGGCAGATACGAACGGCTAGAGATTTAGGATTGCCGATCATTATTCACAGCCGGGATGCGAATGATCTGACTTTGGAGATATTAGTCGATGAATTCGGGCCGGCTAAGGCGGACGGAGGCGTCCGCGTTCCGGGGATAATGCATTGTTTCGGCGGGACGCCGGAGATGGCGAAGGCGTTGATGGAAATTGGATTTCTTATATCATTCGCGGGAAATGTGACGTTTAAGAAAGCGGATAATTTGCGTGATTCCGCCCGTGTCGTGCCGCTCGAGAAATTATTGATCGAGACGGATTGCCCGTTTTTGACGCCAGAACCGTTTCGCGGAAAACGCAACGAGCCTGCCTTTGTGGCACACACGGCGAAGTATCTGGCGGAATTTTATGGAGTGACGGTTGAGCGTCTCGGGGAACAGACGACGGCGAATTTCTTGGAATTTTTTGATCTTGTCGGAACCGGGAGCGATAGCGACTTGGTTCTTTGACCGCTAGCGATTAGTACCCCGGTCGCTACCGCTCTCGGTTCTGTCGGGAAATTAACTGAACACAACGATTCCAAAAGTCAAAATTAGGAGGGAAAGAAAAAGAGTGGTCGCCGCTAGGATCTTGCCGGTTCCCCAAACTCTGCCACGGCAAAAAGGGCAGTAGATGTCTTTGCGTTTCATCCGCAGGCGACAGCTTTTGCAGATATTCGCTTTTCTTCTTTTTAGATTCCGCATAACGCCGGCCTTGCAAAACGTGTGATATTATTTACCTAATTATGGCAAAAGAAAACTCATTCGACATTGTTTCAAAAACAGATTACGCGGAGCTTACGAACGCGTTAAATCAAACAAACAAAGAGATTTCGCAACGATTCGATTTCAAAGGCAGCAAGGCGAAAGTAGAATTGCAGGACAAGGACCTGCTGATGTCCGCCGAGGACGATACTCGTCTGCGGAATATGAACGACATTTTACAAAGTAAAATTCTGAAACGGGGGATCTCGCTCAAGGCACTTGATTACCAAACGGTCGAACCGGCCGCGGGCGGAACTGTCCGTCAAGCGGTAAAGGTACAGCAGGGAATCCCAATAGAGAAAGCGAAAGAGGTCGTAAAATTTATCAAGGAGGCAAAGTTCAAGGTCCAGGCATCGATCCAGGGTGAAACCGTCCGCGTTTCCGGAAAGGACCGCGACACTCTGCAGGAAGTAATGGCGAGCCTGAAAGGCAATGATTTCGGGATCGATATGCAGTTCGATAATTACCGTTCCAATTAATAGATATGTTTCCGATCTTCCTAAAACTGTCTATATTTGCCGTATTTATAATTTGTCTTGGATGTACTTCAGGGTTCAGGACATTCAAACTTCCAACGGACGGCATGTCACCCGCAATGGTAAAAGGTGATTGGTTTATAGCCACACCGACAAAAACACCTCAGCGAGGTGACATTATCGTATTCAAATATCCTAAAGATACTTCTATTTGGTATGTGTTCCGCGTAGTTGGATTGCCCAATGAAACGCTTGAGATCAAAGACAATAGGGTATGGATTGACGGTGTAATTTTAGATGAGGGCTATATTAAACCCGAAAACAGTGTCGGTAGGATAAAGCAAATTGTCCACCAGATTCCGGCTGATAACTATTTTGTCATGGGCGATAATCGAGATAACTCCTCAGATTCCAGGGTTTGGGGTACAGTTCCACGCGATCTGATTTACGGAACATTCTACATGAAATATTTTCACAGCGACCCGGAGAGCAAAAACTAATAGATGCAAATGTTTGTTTCGGTAAAAAAAGAATTACTGCCCCAGACCGCAGCGCGCAAGATATTCGGCCTCGTCAAACCCGAAATGGCTTTGGTCGAGGCTGAGTTTGAGCGACAGGCGAATTCTAATGTTCAGGTTATTAATTATCTGGGCGAATATTTGCGGGCGTCGGGCGGCAAGCGGGTTCGTCCGGCTTTGTTGATTTTGGCCAATTATGCGGTCGGCGGAAAGGGAAGTGCTGAAGGG
>JANMSP010000437.1:0-15689 GCA_031389475.1 Pyrinomonadaceae bacterium | reverse complement strand
GCGATGGCGTTTGCCGTCGCTGGTCTTTTTGCGGAGGGTGAAACGGAAATAAAGGGTGCCGATTGCGCCGCTGTCTCATTTCCCGGATTTTTTGACACGCTGGAGAGTTTACGGGCAGAAACGCGACGATAACGGAGCGTGCTACATTTGGCGTTGTACGCTCCGTTACCGTCGCGTTTCTGCCCGGCACAATTGTTGATGAACGAGGTAAAACGCATTGCATTGACAGGTTTTATGGGCGTTGGGAAATCCAGCGTGGCCAGGCATCTGTCGCATCTGCTTCGCTGCGAACGCATTGATCTTGATGACGTTATCGAATCCAGCGAGCGGCGTAAGATCGCCCAGATCATCGATACGGACGGCGTAGATTATTACCGGTGTATTGAGACGGGCAGTCTCAAAAAAGTTCTATTGAAGCATAATATTCGCATACTCTCTCTCGGCGGAGGGACGTGGACGATGGCTGAAAACCGCGAGCTTATCCGCAGCCACGGATTAACCAGCGTCTGGCTCGAATCCAGCTTTAACCATTGCTGGAATAACATTCATTTTTCAAAAAAAGACCGGCCGCTGGCTAGGGATAAAGCTTCGGCGCTGAAACTCTTTGATGAGCGGCAAAAAATGTATTGCCTTGCTGATTGGCATTTTATCGTAAAGCCCGATCTAACCTCCTACGATGTCGCAAGGCAGATCGTCGAAGAAGTTTTTTCGTAAACCACGAAGAATTATGTTGAAAAAAGTTGTGGGTTAAACCATTATTATTAGATTAGCAAATTGAAAATGTGCCGGAACATTGGTTTCGGCCGTAAAGCATCTCTTCGAGGTGCGTTTGGTTATTAGCTAATTGTGTTTATACAAATTGAGGAAGATTAGAAACAAGTTCACCAGGAGGAAAAATGAAATTTAAATTTCTATTGGTTTTAAGCTTAGCGGTCGTGTTATTCGCCGGAGCATGCGGCGGCGACAAAGCTAACACGAATGTAAATATTACAAATACAGCCGTAGTCACGGCGACGGCAACACCAACGCCGCTTGCCGCCAATACGAACCCGGCTTTGAAAACGAGCATCGAAGCCGAACTTAAAAAGAAAGGTTTCAATAATGCAACGGTTGACGTAACCACATCGCCGGCGACACTTCGGGGAACTGTTCCCAAGGGCAAAATGGCGGAAGCGTTTCAAACAGCTCAGATAGCAAATGGAATGAAACCGCTTGTAAACCAAATGACCGAGGAGAAATAAGGGGAGATTAAAAATATGGCTTTACGAGACAAATATCAAACAGTTATTGATCTGGCGAATCAACTCGGTGTTTCGAACGTTACAACCGAGGATGGAGAAGGCTTTTTGAGAATTCACGGCACCGCGCCGAGCGATGACGCCAAAAAGCAGTTGTGGGACGAGTATAACCGCATCGACCCGGAATACCGTTCGGGTGACCTTGTGCTGGACATCGACACGGGCGGCATGGGCGGTTCCGTTGGCGGCACATCGTACACCGTTCAGTCCGGTGACAGCTTGAGCAAGATCGGCTCGAAATACGGCGTAAGCTGGCAGAAAATCTATGATGCCAACCGCGATAAACTCGACGATCCTGATAAGATCTCTCCGGGTCAGGACCTGACAATTCCATCCGAATAGCAGTAATTTATCAGCTAATTTTAATGAACCCGGCGGGAATCTCGCCGGGTTCATTTAGTTTCCGAGATCTCGTTTCAACCGCGTCAAAAGCTCGACGGACGGCGATGCATATTGATTTATCCATCGGTCGTAAATATCCCGAAGCGGTGCAACATTCAAATAATTCCAGCGAAACCTGCCTTTTTTTTGAACGATAATTAACCCGGCCCTTTCAAGCACGCCGAGATGCTGCATAACCGTGCAGCGGTCAAGCGATTCGAAATTAGAACACAGATCGCTCGTCGTCTTTGGAGCATCTTTTGCAGATCGAGTAATTTACGCCGGCGGCTATCGGCTAGTGCTTTGAATATTCGATCTTGTTCCTTTATTCTTGACATGTTATAGAACTATAACATATACTCTGCGCGTTGCGGAAGTTGGAAGACGAGTCGGGACCGGGAGCGATAGCGATGGGGTTGATCTAAGTTTAAGGTTCCGAGTTCAAAGTTCAAAGTAAGGCGTAATCTTAGCTTTGAACTTTGAACTTTTCAAAGAACCCAGTCGCTATCGCTCCCGGTTCCGACATAAAAAAGGAGCAGAGTGATGGAGTTAAAATTTCAGGTCCAGACTAAAATACAAAAGCCGATAGCCGAAGTTTTCGACGCGGTTTATAATCCGGAAAAATTGAGCGGTTATTTTACGACCGGCGGAGCAAAAGGGCCGCTCGATGAAGGCACGACGGTGGAATGGGAATTTGCCGATAACCCGGGCGACGAAGAACTTAAGTTTCCGGTAACGGTGTCGAAAGTTATTCTAAACGAATTGATCGTACTAGGCTGGGAAGGTGCGAAAGGACTCGATACACGCATAGAGATGCAGTTCGAGGCCAGCGGCGGCGACACGATCGTCCGCATTAGTGAAACCGGTTGGAGAGAAACGCAGTCAGACCTGGACAGCTCATATATGAACTGTTTTGGATGGGGACAGATGCTGTGCTGCCTAAAAGCCTACACGGAACACGGAATAAATCTGCGAAAAGGAGCATTTGAAGGACTATACAAAGCTTCGGATCATCACGGGACTTCATAAGGAACGTGGACATCCTTGTCCGCTAAGAGTTGCGGACCAAGATGACCGCGTTCCTGGGGAAGTTGTTTCAGGGCGGTTAAATTGTTACGATTCCGCTAATGGCCCTCGAAACGGATTTTATTGTTATCGGCAGCGGAGTAGCAGGTTTGCGGGCATCGATCGCGCTGGCGGAAGCGGGTGCCCGCGTGACTGTTTTAACGAAGGACAAGGCGAGCGAATCGAACACGGAATACGCACAGGGTGGCGTTGCCGTCGTACTTTCGGATGACGATAACGCCGAGCTTCACGAAGACGATACATTGGTGGCCGGTGCCGGACTTTGTGATCCCGAAGCCGTTGGAACGTTGGTCACCGAAGGCACAAAATACATCCAGCAGCTTATCGATTGGGGAACTGAATTCGACCGGGACGGCGGCAAATTGGTTTTTACGAAAGAAGCGGCGCATTCCAGGCGGCGTATTCTCCACGCACACGGCGACTCGACCGGAAAAGAAATAGTCCGCTCGCTTATCGCCCGTGCCGGAGCGGAAAAAACGATAAATCTGACGCCATTTGCGAATACTGAGAGCCTTCTCGTTTCCGACGGGCGCTGCGTCGGCGTGCGTTTTCTCGATCCTATCTTGCGGGCACCTCGCGATTTGATCGCAAAAGCGGTCATCTTGTGTACGGGCGGAGCCGGACAGCTTTTCCTTCACACAACAAATCCGCCCGTTGCGACCGGCGACGGGATGGCAATGGCGTATTTTGCCGGTGCTGAGATGGCGGACATGGAATTTATACAGTTTCACCCGACAGCGCTTAACATCGAAAACGCTCCGCGATTTCTACTTAGTGAAGCAATGCGCGGCGAAGGCGGCATATTGCGAAACAGCTCAGGCGAGCGGTTTATGGAGCGTTACGACGACCGTTTGGAACTTGCTCCACGTGACATTGTCTCTCGTTCGATCGTCGCCGAAATGCGGAGGACAGGCACGCGTACCGTATTTCTCGATATGACGGCGATGGATAAGGCATTTCTTGAAGAACGCTTTCCGAAGATATACAAAACCTGTAAATTTTACGGCCTCGATATTGCGAAAGATCTGCTTCCCGTTTCTCCGGCATCGCATTACTGCATGGGCGGCATTCGCACCGATCTGCAGGGACGTTCGACCGTTCCGGGCCTGTACGCAGCCGGTGAGGTTGCCTGCACCGGTGTTCACGGGGCGAACAGACTGGCTTCGAATTCACTGCTCGAAGGCTTAGTATTTGGAGCCAGGGCGGGTGAGGCGGCGGCCGCCGATAATTTCAAATTTCAAATTTCAAATTTCAAATTGGAAGATCGAGAACCCGGAACCTGGAACTTGGAATCTGGCATTTCAACCGCAGTAAAAAAACGCGTTAAACGTTTGATGTGGGAACGCGTCGGAATTCTTCGCGACCGCGAATCGCTGCAGCGGGCGATCCGTGAGTTTGAACAGATAGCAAAATCAAATCTCAGCACATCGTCGAATAATTTTGTGACGCTAGCACTGCTCGTCGCCAAAGCCGCATTGTGGCGCGAAGAGTCACGCGGCGGGCATTTTCGCAACGATTTCCCCGAACGCGAGAAACGATTCGAGACTCATTCGGTACAAAAACTTGGATCAGGTATCTCGGAAAGTAAAACAGTAGATTTTTGATCGGCTTTCTGATGACAATTAAGATGTTTACGTTTATCATCTAAAGTGATTCCGGTCGATTTTCATACCTGAAAACCTATGGAAAGTGCCGCAACCACGCTGAATCTGGCTTCGATCATCGAGCACCACGCACGGCTGTCGCCCGATAATGAAGCGATCGTTTGGAACGACATCCGAATGACGTACGGACAGTTGAATGCTTTTTCGAATAAGATCGCAAATGCTCTCACCGAAATGGGTATCGGCCATGGTGATAAGGTTGCTCTGAACTGCCCGAATCTGCCTTATTTTCCGTCGGTTTATTACGCGATAATGAAAACGGGTGCCGCGGTCGTTCCCATCTGCGTGCTGTTTACGCCGCGCGAGATCGCTTATCACCTGCGCGATTCGGACGCGAAGGCCGTTTTCGTGTTCGAAGGAACGCCGGAACTGCCGCTCGGCCAATCGACAAAGGAGGCATTCGACAGTGTCGAAACCTGCGAGCATCTAATTGTGATGACGATAGACCCGACCGGAGCCGGCCCGTTTCCGGACCACAAGACGTTGACTCAGATAATCTTAAACAAATCCGATAAATTCGAAACGTATCCAACCTCGGCGAATGACACATGCGCCATACTGTACACCTCCGGCACGACCGGCCAGCCTAAAGGCGCGGAGCTTACGCATCTGAACCTGATGTCGAACGTGACGACGACATGGCTGACGCATATGCCGGTGCTCGATTTCACCGACGGCGAACAAAAAACCGTTCTGGTAACGCTGCCCCTGTTCCACACGACCGGGCAGACCGTTCAGATGAATACCAACTTGTACGGCGGCAGCCGCGTCGTTTTGCTGCCGAGATTCGATCCGCTGACCACGCTCGAAACGATGGTCCGGGAAAAGGTAAATTTCTGGGTGGGCGTGCCGACGATGCACTGGGCGCTGCTGAAATATGTTGATGAAACCGGTTTCGATGTCAGTAACATCGCGGAAAATATGAATGTCTGCACATCCGGCGGAGCTCCGATGCCTATCGAGGTGATGAATGCATTTCAGGCGAAGTTCGGCGTTCGCGTTCTCGAAGGCTACGGTCTTTCGGAAACTTCTCCGCTTGCCTGTTTTAATCATTTTGCAAAGCCCTCAAAACCGGGAACGGTCGGGCAAGCCATTTTTGGCGTGCAAGTTAAATGTGTCGATGATTACGATGAAGAGGTTCCATGCGGAACACGCGGCGAAATCGTTATTCGGGGCACGAATGTAATGAAAGGCTACTACAAACGCCCGGAAGCAACTGCAGAAGCATTTCGCAATGGCTGGTTTCACAGCGGCGACATCGGCGTTATGGACGACGAAGGCTATCTTTCAATAGTCGATCGCAAAAAAGATATGATCCTTCGCGGCGGCTATAATGTTTATCCGCGCGAACTGGAAGAGATCATTATGACGCACCCTTCCGTTTCGCTCTGCGCGGTGATCGGCGTGCCGGACGACCGCCTCGGCGAGGAAGTTAAAGCTTTTGTCGTACTGAAACAAGGCGAGGAAATTGCGGAGACGGCATTTATCGAATGGTGTAAAAGCCAATTCGCCGCGAATAAATACCCGCGTCACGTCGAATTCCGAGAAATACTGCCGATAGGCGGCACAGGCAAAATTTTTAAGCGCGGTTTACGGGAAGAGAGTCAGGTACAGTAGATTGCCTGTTTTAAGAATGAATAGGTTCTGCAGCCTGTTCCATCGGGTTTATTGGTTTTTAATTTATAGATGTTTCGATTGAAGTCTTTGGTTTTGCTTACGTTTGCATCTTTTGGTTTGCTTGCTTGTTTTGATTCGCAGCCGAAAGCCTATTTGATTGCCGGTAACAAATCTTACGAATCTTCTCTATTCCGGCAAAATTGCGCGATCTGTCACGGCCCGGAAGCAGAAGGTAAAACACTTGATGACGGCACGGTCGTACCAAGTCTGCGGACCGGCGATTTTAAATTCAAGACCGAAGCTGAAATTTATAATCAGATCGCCAATGGCGGCAACGGAATGCTGCCGTTTCGCAATCAATTGACCGAAAAGGAATTGCGCCTGTTAGCGGCACTAGTTAATAACGATTTACGACGGAACGCGGACACCTTTGTCCGCTAACCGCCAGCGGACAAGGATGTCCGCGTTCCAATATATGAAAATTCTGATCACCGGTGCGAGCGGCCTTATCGGCACCGCACTTCAAAAATCGTTTGCTGAAAAAGGTTATGAAATGCTGCTCGCGACGCGCAGTGAGCCGAAGAAGCCTGAGCAAATTCAGTGGGATATGGAAGCCGGATTTAATGAATCTGATTTCAACCGCCTCGAAGGCCTAGATGCCGTTATACATTTAGCCGGCGAAAACGTCAGCGGCCTTCGCTGGACGGATGACAAGAAAAAAGCAATCCGCGAAAGCCGTGTAAAAGGCACTTATAATATCGTCAACACTTTATCGCGACTCGAAAAAAAGCCGAAAGTTTTTATTTCCGGTTCGGCAACCGGTTTTTACGGAGATCGCGGCGATGAGGTGATGACCGAAACAAGCCCGGCTGGCGAAACATTTCTAGCCGATGTCTGCAAGGCCTGGGAAATCGAATCGCGGCGAGCCGAAGACATAGGAATTCGCACCGTTTTGCTGCGAACGGGAATTGTTCTGTCGAAGGATGGCGGCGCGCTGGCAACGATGCTTACCCCATTTAAATTTGGTGTAGGCGGCGTGGTCGGCAGCGGCAAGCAGTGGATGAGCTGGATATCGCTCGATGATGTCGTCGGGATTATAAATTTCGCCTTGGAAAACGAGAATATTCGCGGAGCTGTCAATGTCGTCGCTCCGAATCCGGCAACAAACGAAGAATTCACAAAAACGCTGGGAGATGTTCTTTATCGCCCAACCTTTTTACCTCTGCCTGCATTTGCCGTGAATCTAGTTTTCGGCGAAATGGGCGATGCCTTGCTGCTCGCCAGCACACGGGTTGAACCGAAGCGATTGAACGAAGCCGGTTTCAGTTTCGAATTTACCGATCTAAAAGCTGCGATTGAGAACGCGGTAAAGTGAAGGAACGCGGACACCTTGTCCGCCCGCGGAGTCCGCGAACGCGTAAGACGATGTAAAATTAAGAATTAAATTCCGGCATTGTCCGTTTTAGATTTTTAATTACTCAAGATTTGTTCGCGTCGAAGCGACGCTCATCCGGACGCGGGCGTCCGGGCTCCACGGAACAACACAGGCCGGCTCGGGCTGGCGTCTGAAGCGAACGGCGCGATCTGCAGATTTAATACATAACTCCCGTCCTCGGCCTCATTCGGAACATATATCAATTCGGTAATCGTGCTATTTATTCTGCTATTTTCGTTGGTTTCGAAGCTTCCTTGTTCGACATTCCAAAAAATTCGGTGATTCGAAAGTTTGCCATCATCGAAAATCCTATCAATTGAAGGAAGATCGACGAGCAAATGTGTGAAGTTTTCGGCGATGAATTCCATTGCTTCAGTCGTAAAAAATGGCGGAATTATGCTCAGGTATTCGCGGGTCAGCTTGCTGTCGTCATTCGGCAGAGTTCGGACAATAAGTGCAGAAATGTTGGTACCGGGAGCGATAGCAACTGGGTTCTTAGGCAACGAGGAAAAGAACCCAGTCGCTATCGCTCCCGGTACTGATCCGGTCGCGGCCTTTATTGCTCGTCGAGTAATAAGCAAATCATCGTCGCTAAATTCCACCGTATAGCGTTCATCCGTTTCACTCGTCTTTTCCGGCTTTACCGAAACCAGCACTGCCGGAATAAAAAAGTCCTGCAAACAATCCCGCACCGAAATTCTTTCATTCGTAATATGCCCGACGCATTCTGTGTGCGTGCCGCTGCAATGCGAAATAAACGTATATTGCTCAAAATTGCAGCTCCCGCCGCGCCGCGTATCGCCGACCAGATCGCCGGCCTTGCACGGTTTTGACGTGGCTGGCTCTACGCCGTAAGCGTTCGGCTGTTCGCCGTTGAATTTTAGCGGGATCGAGATATCGATTGGCGAGCCGGGATCGATCCTATATTCTCGATTATTTAATCGTAGTGAAGAAATCATCTTGCCGGGGGATTACAAATCTAAGCGGCGGGCATTTAGACCGCGAATCCTTTCCATTAATCTATCTAAATCAATCTCGCTCACATTCTCAACACGTGAGCAGATTTCCATCAACAATCGATCCTGTGCATTTCCTTTTTCCTTCGCTACCGAATACGGCAGGTCTTCGCGGAATGTGACCATCGAATATTTGGAAAAATAGTCGGGATAGGTTTGCTCGAGTTTGGTTTCCAGTTCTCTTTTTTTCACAAAAACCGGATCGGCGACGGCGTCGCGCATTTCGTAGAAATTTTCTTCGGCCATGTCGGCGATGGCGTCGGTGTTTGGTTTGCGAAGTTCGCCGTACTCGGTATAAACCTTTTCCCAATCGGTGCCGTGTTTTTCGATAAGCTGGTCGAGCACTCGGACATCCTCGAATGCGCAGTTCATGCCCTGGCCATAAAAGGGGACAAGAGCGTGTGCCGAATCGCCCAGCAAAAGAGCCTTTCCGCCGACATTCCACGGCCAACATTTGACCGTGCCTAGAAGGCCGATCGGGTGAATGAAGAAATCGGTAACGAGCGTAGGCATAAACGTGAGTGCGTCGGGGAAATGCGTTTCGTAGAAATAAACCAAACGTCCTTCTGCTTTAGAAGCCAGTGGATGGCGCCATATTCTAAACCCGTTTACATCCATGGGAGCCCGGTTATGCTCCTCCCAATATTGTCGATCTTTCCATTCCTTCGTGAAGATAGATTCGAAACTATCGGAACCTTCATTGGCAAGAAATAATGTGCAAGTAAAACTGCCGTTCAGGTTTGGCAAGGCGATCATCATGAATTTGTGACGCGGCCAAATGTGAAGGGCGTTTTTCTCAAGCAGGAAATTGCCGGCGTTTCCAGCCGGAATATGTAGTTCGATGTAGCGATGGTCGAGGAACTTTTCAGACAATTCGAAAGCAGGAACATTAAGCCACATTGAATTTCGCAAAACTGACCCGGCGCCATCCGTGCCAATCAATGTGTCGCTGTTAACCACCGTCGCGTTTCCCGTTTTTAGATTTTGTACGACGGCTTCGCTAGTGGTCGGGTCGGGAGCAATGAACCGTTCGTCAAAATGAAACTTCACATTCTCAAATTTCTCCGCCTCGTTTATTAAAGCAATATTCAAACCGCCCCGCGATACCGAATTAATATATTCGCCCTGCCGTCCTGAATAAGGCAGCAGACGCGTCTGCCCGTCAACCGCGTGGATCATCCGGCCGTACATCGGCACAGCCTCGGCGAGCATATATTCGTCCATCCCGACTTCGCGAAGCGCAGCGATCCCGCGATCCGACAATGCAAGATTTATTGATCGGCCGGCGGCAACTTTCTCAAGCCGCATATCGCCGCGGGCCTCATAGACCTCGACGGAGATGCCGCGTTTCGCCAGATAAATAGCGAGCAGGGAACCAGCAAGTCCGGCGCCGATAATGATGACTCTCTCTTTACTCATTTACGTCCGGAAGCTGTTTTAGATGATTTTCCAAATGGATTGTGACGAAGTCCAACCCTTTAGCAGGTTTAAATTCCCCGAATAGATGGTGCGTCAACCGAGCATCGGGATCATCTTTTCTTGCCTTCAAAATATTCCCGAATTTTTCGCCGAATTCGCGAAGTTGCCGGAGAGCTTCGGTTTTATCCTCAATGCAGGTTGTGGGCAAAATCTCACCGGGAGCCTTGGCACCGGCCGGTAAACGGCGTTTTTTATATATTCCCGGAAGGATCGT
This sequence comes from Pyrinomonadaceae bacterium, assembly GCA_031389475.1. GTDB lineage: Bacteria > Acidobacteriota > Blastocatellia > Pyrinomonadales > Pyrinomonadaceae > OLB17. Next base: position 5,499 of record JANMSP010000437.1, on the reverse strand, counting down.
CAGACGAAGAAATGTTCTGAGGAAAAACCCCGCACGCGGACGAAGCCCGACGCCAGTCTCCTGTTCGCGAACAAGAATTTCGTATGTTGACCGCAAATGCTCGGTTATCTCGACCGGTTTCCATTTGCCGCCGCTTACCGGTTCTCTCCAAGCGGTGTCGTCCAATGCTTCGGCACGGGAGATATAATTCAATATTGCCTCGCCGTGAATGCGGGCAGCTGTATCCCAATCTTCAACTGATTTATTTGCCATTGTTGTTCATAAGTCGGCCAAGTTAATTCAGACAACTTCTCAAAATTTGAACGAAATTATATACGTCCCCAAAAGAGTTATAAAGGGGCACCGGCGCGACGCGGATCACATCAGGCTCACGCCAATCGGCAATGACGCCGCGATCGGAAATCGCTTCAAATAGACTTTTATCGGCGTCGCGGACGCGGATCGAGAGCTGGCAGCCGCGCTCGCCAGGATTCGACGGCGTGATGACGGAGATTCGATCATTATGAATCTCGCCCAACAAATTCTCTAAGTAACCGGTTAGTTTTAACGATTTTTCACGAAGAGAACTCATTCCGGCTTCCTCGAAAATTTCTAGAGATGCTCGCAGTGCGGCTAATTGAAAGATAGGCGGATTCGAAAGCTGCCAACCTTCCGCACCGGGAATCGGTTGAAACTCGGGTCCCATTTGGAATCGAGTTTCTTTGTCATGTCCCCACCACCCGGCAAAACGCGGGAGATCGAAATTGTTTGCATGGCGTTCGTGAATAAACGCGCCGGCGATTCCGCCCGGCCCGGCGTTTAGATATTTGTACGAACACCACGCGGCAAAATCTACGTCCCAATCGTGTAGTTGAAGCTCGATATTCCCGGCGGCGTGGGCGAGATCGAATCCGACGACGGCACCGGCTTTGTGTCCGGCTTCGGTGATCGCCTTCATATCGAAAGCCTGGCCGGTGTAGTAATTGACGCCGCCGAGCAGGATGAGAGCAATCGAATCGCCTTCGCGTTCGATGGCTTCGAGAATGTCTTCGGAGCGTAAAACTGATTCGCCCTTGCGTGGGGCGAGTTCGATCAGTGCTGCATTCCGGTCAGAACCATGAGCGGTAACGACCGGGATCTTACCGCTTGAGTTAAGAGCCCCGGTCGCTACCGCTCGCGGTTCTGACTTGTATCCATGGAACTTTAACTGTGATTCTACCGCGTATTGGTCCGATGGAAACGCACCTTTTTCGATAACGATCTTAAACCGTTCGCTATTCGGCCGGTAAAACGACACCATCAGCAAATGCAGGTTCGTCGTCAGCGAATTCATCACGACCGTTTCAATCGGTTTTGCACCGACCACATTCGCCATCTGATTTGTCACCAGTTCATGATAGGGAAGCCACGGATTCTTCGCATGTAAATGTCCTTCGACACCTAGCGTTTCCCAGTCCTTCAATTCCTGCTCGATATACCCGCGAACGCTTTTCGGCTGAAGCCCAAGAGAATTGCCAGTCAAATAAATTGACCGCAAACCGTCGGAGGTTTGAGGGAAATGGAATTGGTCACGGAAAGTCTTCAGCGGATCCCGGTCATCGAGATATGTCCAATGCTGAGCGATTTCTTCTTCCAAGGTTTCCGGCGGAAAAATCGGCCACTCGTAAAATGAGGCTAATTCTTCTTCACTCATCGGCTCAATTTCATAGTGATACTCTCCGGATCTTTTCATTTTTGCTTTCGGTTCCGGCTTTTCCATAATACACATTTAGATTAAAGGATTACGATGTTCATTCAAACATCGACTTTTGGATTCCCAGCCATTTCAATGCCGCGCCGTGGAACAGCATCGCCTTCACAGGTTCGTCGTGGAGCGATTCGTCTATCATTTTCCCCGGTTTGAGTTCGCCGAGCGGAAATGGATAATCGCTGCCAAGAGCAACGCGTTCCGACCCGGCTAGTTTAACCAGATAATCGAGTACCGCCGGATCGTGAACGAGAGAATCGAAGTAAATTCTATCTAAATATTTTCGCGGATTGTTCGGATTATCAACGCCGCATAGGTCGGGACGAACTTCAAATCCGTGTTCGATTCTCCCGATCGTCGAGGGAAACGATCCGCCGCCGTGGGCAAAACATATTCGCAGATTAGGTAGCTTTTCGAGCACGCCGGAAAAGATCAGCGAACAAATGGCTCTCGAAGTTTCGGCGGGCATTCCGACCAGCCACGGCAACCAGTATTTTTGCATCTCCGCTTCGCCCATCATTTCCCACGGGTGAACGAATACGGCTATTCCAAGTTCGTCGCAAGCCTTAAAAAATTCGAAGAATTGCGGTTCGCCCAGGTTTAATTGATTTACATTTGTGCCGATCTGCACACCGGCAAGGCCGATTTGTTTGCAGCGTTCCAGTTCCTTTACCGCCAATGTCGTATCCTGCATCGGCACAGTTCCAAGGCCGATAAACCGCTTTGGGAAATTTGCAACAGTTTCCGCGATCCCGTCATTCAGAAATTTCGCGATCTCGGCACCATCTTGCGGCTTTGCCCAATAGCTAAACATCACCGGCACGGTCGATAGCACCTGCACATTCACACCGAAACCGTCGCATTCTTCAATCCGCTTTTCGGCGCTCCAGCTATTGTCCTCGATCTCGCGGAACAAATGCCCATCGTCCTTTACCATTCGGGCGCAGCAGGGCTTGTGGTGATCCAATTGAATGAATCCGCCGTAGCCGAATTTGTCTTTCCATTTAGGAATTTCTTTCGGCAGGATATGTGTGTGAATGTCTATTTTTAGCATTCTGGATCAAAACCGAGAGCGGTAGCAACCGGGTTCCTTAGTGTGGGCGACAGAACCCCGGTCGCTACCGCTCACGGTTCCGACAAGAGAGGAACCTAGTCGCTATCGCTCGCGTTTCTGACCCGCCATTTCTAAAACGAATATAGGTCTAACGCACCGCTCAACCGCGTTCGGTATTGCTCAAGCATTATCTTGTCTTTCGATCTCGCAATTCCCTCAACCGCTGCCGCGTAATTTGCTATATTAAACGCTTTAATCAGCGGCATCATTTCTCTCAATTTAGCATCTTTCATCCTGTAACCGGCCAGAAAATGCTGCATCCCGTCGATGCCCAGATCGTGCAGGGCAATGGACAGTTCCCATTGAGGAGCGATATTCGATGTGCAGCCTTCCCAATCGATGATCGCGTTTATCTTTCCATCACCGCCGGCTATAACATTTTTCAGGCGTATATCGCCGTGATTGAGCACAGGCTTTGTGTCGATCCTTTTTGCCTCACCGAAGATTTTATCCAGACGGCTTCTCTGTTTCGGGGAAATCGTACGATGCTTTTCCAGAACTTCCAGCTTTGCCTCGAAACAGTATTCGTTTTCAAGATAATCCTTGAAAGTCTTATTCAACGAAAGCTGATTGCTCGACCAATCGAAAGTTTGGCCGAAACCATTTGTCGGGATCGAATTTATTAACGCCGCGAAACGGCCCATTTCACGCAGTATTTCGAACTGTTTCGGATGATTCATCGCGTCGCCACCCGACACAGTCCGTGAAATCATATACGGAAACGGAATAACTTCAGAACCGACTTCCAGAATCTCCGGAGCAGGCACACCGGCCTTACGCGCAGCCGTTTCCGCCCACTGCTCTTTAATAAACAAATTTATCCGCGACGGATCAGGACTGATACGAATAATAAAATCGCCTTCGGAATGTTTGAAGGCAAAGACAAAATTCGTGAGCCCGGCTGATTTATGCTCCATTCGCTTGGCGCTCGTGCCGAAGTGATGTTTGATCACCACTTTTGCCAGTTTCTCGAATTTATTGACCTCTCGTGTGGACGCGGAGTTCTCCGTTTTCATCGCTTGTTCCCTCCTGCATTCCCGCTAATTTAAATAATACATCGCCGAGCTCAAATGAATTTTGCACGCGGATAGTCTGCTTAGTTCCCCGAAATTCCAGTTCTCTCCCGCCGACCTGAACGGCAAGGCCCACGCCATCCAAAAAATTATCCATTGCCGTGTCGCCCGCTCCGACCGATTCGTTCAATTCAAAGCCAAGATGATTTGCCATCTCTCTAGTTCCGGTAAGTTTATCGACGCCTTTCGTGGTAAAAAAGCTGCTCGGTTTGGAATGCTGATATGCCATAAGATCGTCGGCCGGACGTTCAACGAGTAAAAATATCATGCAAACTTCTTCAGCGTGCAGTAGTTCCTGAAGTTTCGGCAATTCGACGGCGGTAACGGACGAAGCACTGAGATATTTCTCTTTAACGTAAATTACCTTTTCCGCGACAGGCGTCCAAATGATCTCACCCATTCGCCAGTCACGCGGATAATAAAATAGAAGAACATCACGAATATTATCCGCAAGCAACGCTTCCACACCAGTAATAACCGCGTCGATCTCATTAGCGGTCAGCGGAAATGCCGTAATCTCCTCAAAGGAAAGCTCCTGGTTTTCGTCCGTTGAAACATAACCAAGCTGGCTGCCGTTCATCGAAACGACCGGAATCGGGGCACCCGAAATCGCCAGCCATTCCTTCCCAAACGTACGCATTACGGACAGCGGAAACCGCAGCGAATTCACCACAACCGGCCGCCCGCGATCATACAGAGCCTTTAATCCGAACTCAACCGGATCCGGAATATATGTGCGTCCATCCTCTTCATGCACCGCCGTCCCGTCCAAATCAGTCACGACGCCGCCAACCGTTTGAAATCTCGATTGATGAAAAAATTGCTCCAAAGCCTGATTGACTTCCGAACTTAATGCCATTTAACCCTCCTTGAAATTCACTAAGACTGTATTGCTATATTTTGAGTGGTTCGGAAGATTTTTGCAACGAAAATTGTTTGGATAGTATATGCGGACGCCGTGTGATTGCGCTGGAAGACATATCAATATTTTTCATTTAGTAACCTATCAACGTTATAAGATCTTTCGGCCGGCTGCTATAACTAACTCCCGGGCGGCGGTTCCATAACAACTCCACAATTAGTACACTTCCGCAAATTCCCGTCGTCATAAAATCGCTTAAACACACCCTGAAACTGGGTCGTGATGTCTTCCAGTTCAAAATACTCCTCGTAAAGCTTCGAATTACAGTTTTCACAGAACCAGAGCAGGCCGTCCTTTTCGCCGTCGCGGCGTTTGCGTTCGATGACTAAGCCGATGGTGTTAGCGCCGCGGATAGGGTTGTGGGGAATGCGCGGTGGCAGGAGGAACATTTCGCCTTCGCGGATCGGGACATCCACGGCTTTTCCGTCTTCCTGGATTTTTACCAGGATATCGCCTTCGAGCTGATAGAAAAACTCTTCGCCTTCGTCGTAGTGATAATCCTTACGCGAATTCGGGCCGCCGACGACCATGACGATAAAGTCATCATCGTCATAAACGCACTGGTTGCCGACCGGCGGTTTGAGCAAATGCCGGTGCTCGTCGATCCATTGCTTGAAATTGAAGGGCTTACGTATCGGCATAATGGAACGCGGACATCCTTGTC
>JANMSP010000433.1:0-9282 GCA_031389475.1 Pyrinomonadaceae bacterium | reverse complement strand
GGCCTGACACCTACCTCTTATAATAAAGCTTCAGATCTCTTTCACCGATGATCAACCAAACACCATCGATCTTTTGCAATTTCATCTGCTGCCGAACTTTGCCCTCGGAACGAGCCTGCCCTTCGAAATTCCATGTCTTGTCGAATTCGGCGGTCGCTTCTTCACCTGATCTATCCACCGCGACATTCATATTGTCGATCTCAAATTCGATAGAATCAAATTCAGAAAAAGCTCGAAGTTTATCATTTCGAATGAATTCCGGGCTTGCTCCGGGCTTAAGATAATAGTCGACCCGTTTCGCGTAGTTTCCCATGAGTTCATCGATCTCACCCGATTCGGTAAGAGTTGTCCAATCGTAAATTCGCTTGGCGACATCTTCTTTCGCCTGTTCGCGGTCCGCCGGCGGAGCGGGCGGATCGGATTCATCGACTGCGGAGTTCGAATCTACGGGCGTTACTTCAGCGGTCGGGGTTGGCGTCCGGGTGGACGAGGCCGTTGCATTTGGTATCGAATTCGTGCCGGTTTGGCGATTGGCGGTGTTGCTGATATTTGCGGTCTCGCCGGACGGGTTTCTTGAATACAGCCAAGCGCCGATTCCCGCAGCGACGAGCAGCGTCGTGAGTACGGCAGTCAAAATAACCCACGGTGTAGAGGATTGCCGAACTTCCCTGTCAACTGGCTGGCGCGGTGTGGCTTCGGTTTGAGGCTGGGCTGCCCGCATGTCATTCCAAAGCCTATCCTTTTTGTTTGAAATTACGGTTTGCTCTTCGGCGGCTTCCACAGATGCGGCGGAAGCCCCCGAATCTTCCGTTAGCGGCGTCCCGTCTTGGAGGCAAAACCTAAGCGTCTCATCGGTGTATCGTGTTTGGCAGCTCGGGCAATATTTCATCGGCTTTCAGTGTCTATTTTCCTAATAATGTCAAAATGTAATGGCCATTCGCGAAATATAGCGATTCGGCCGGAAAAGCGTAAATTTACATTCCGGCTTTGTGTCTTTATACTTTTCTAAATAAAAGATTATCAATTTGTTTTTATAATTGCGAGATATTAATTTATGAGGAATATTCTGATTTTGGGTTTGACCTTGGTGCTTACAGCGGTTTTTATGGCATGCGGTACTTCACCGTCCGGCGGCGCCGAATCGCCGATTGAAGCGTATAAAACATTTTACGCCGCTGTAAAGAGCAAAAATACCGATTCGATCAAAGCCGAGATGTCGCAGAAAACAAGGGCTTTTGCCGAAGGCGCGGCGCAGCGGCAAGGAATCACGGTCGAAAAAATGCTGGAGAATGGTTTAACGGGAACGACGTTTGCCGAATCGCTGCCGGAAATACGCGACGAGCGCGTCAGCGGCGACCATGGTTCGGTCGAGGTGTGGAATGCCAAAGACAAATTGTGGGAAGACCTGCCGTTCATAAAAGAAGAAGGCGTTTGGAAATTCGCGATGGGCGAACTCTTCACCGGCTCGTTTAAATCGCCTGGCAAAGGCCGTGCGATGAAGGAACGCGAAGCGGCGAATGCAATGTCCGGAAATGGCGGCGTCGTCAATATAGATATTAACCGGAATGGCAACGGCAATTTCATCAGCGTTCCCAAGGATGTTCCGGCGAATGCCAACACTGTTCGCGGTAATGTGAATAAATGATATCCGAACCGTCGATCCGCAAAATTCTTGCGTTGTACGACAAACACGGCTGGATCTTACGCCGTGTTTTGGTTTCCGCGCAGCTTAAAACCGCTCTGGCCGAAAGCCTGGACAATCTGTTCGGACGGGTCGATATTATTGAGTCCGAGATAGACGCACTCTGGTTCTCACGCTCGTCGAGGCCGGAAAGCGAAGCTTGGGAGATCAGGCATCTGAGCCAAACGCCTTTCGCTCTGGTCCAGGTCATCGACCATGATTTTACCGACGGTGAGCGAAACGATGCTCTGAAATCAGCCGAAATAAAAATGTCGGAAATCGTAAAGTCGAGAAAAGCCGTCTAAATTCTGAGTTCAAGCTTCAGCTTGTCTTTAGCCCCGAGCCGAAGACAAGCTGAAGCTTGAACTCAGAACGAAGAACGCTTGACAAGTTTTGCTTTCTAAGAGCAAACTTAAGGCTGCTGTAGTTTGACATGATGATAAAAGATCTCGGTGCCGGAGTCATTACCGTTTGGGAAGGCTTACGGCCGATAACAAAAAAAATGCTGGTCGGTGCTCTTGCTTCGAACGGCACCACCCCGACGAGTAATCCGACCCAGAAAATTTCATATGACGCTCACGCCGATTGGGAAGTGAGCCGTCTTCTGACGGCCCTCGATGAACAGTCGAAAAGTGCTGTTGTGCGGAAAAACCGGGTTAAGCTGGGCGAAATAGCCGTGCTCGCGGAAACCTGCGTCCGCGTTCTCGAAGCCCAGAGCGGCTCGGCTGAAGTCTTCATCCAGCTCGCCGAACGGGCGATAAAACAACACGATTACAACAAACTAGACAAACTTTCCGACCGCCTTTTCGAACGCTATTCTGCCAGCGAAATAGCCGAGATAATCCGCCAAACCGAAATGGCACAGATTCGCGCTATCGCTTACGAAACCCTTGCTCTTTTGCCCGTTCCGGTGATTATGCCGCTTCTCGATGATTCGCTTTATGCCGACATAGCCGCCAATGCATTAGAACAAAAAGCCTTCGAATACGATTCCGAAGAAGCCCGCGACCTTCTTGATGAATTCGATTCTGAAATTGAATCTTTGGACGAATAATCGTTCTGAGTTTGGCTATCGGCGTGGCCGGGTCAGTACCGCTAGCGGTAGCAACTGTGGGTTCTTTTCCTGTCAGAACCGCGAGCGGTAGCGACCGGGGACTTTATACTCCAAATGACGTCAATCACAACCTATAAACGCAACGCGTATCAATCTGTCTTTTCCTTGACTTGCAATCTAAATTTGGTCTGATTATTCTTATACTTTTTCTTCACCTTTCCAAATCCCCAGCGAAACGGCGTCGGCAAAAACGAGACTCCAAAAACACGCACGCCCATCCACATCACGGGAGCAATCAGTTTATTCTGCCAGCCTTTGGTATTTTTTACGCACGTGTATAACCGATTATCGGATTTGAGCCGTTCCTTGCTCGTTCCGCCGCGAAAGTAATCTTTATCATGCTCAACACAGCAATGACGGTAATTGCACTCTGGAAATAAAGAACAGCCGCCGCCCTTATATTCAGCGTGAATCGGGTTGGATGTAGAGACATCTTGAGCAATCAAGCCTAAAGGGAGCAACGGAAAAAAGATTAAGAATGTAAACAGTTTTTTCATTTCCGTCTTATTCGACTGGAGCGTAAGCGTCCTGCTTGCCAGCGAGTCTTCGAAGCGAATGCCTCTTTAGCGTTAAAGAATTCTGTAGCTAGCATAACGCGTTCGCGGACTCCGCGGGCAAGCGGGACAATTGCGCTCCAGTCGGAAAATTAAACACCCGTTTCATTTGTATTTCCTCTTAGCCGATTCGTATACATCGGAAATCTCGCGGTTATCTCCGCAACTTCCCTTTTTACACGGCCCATCACTTCCTCTGACTCCGGCTCATGAACTATCGCCGCTATCATCGCGCCGATCTGCTTCATTTCCGCTTCCTTCATCCCGCGTGTCGTGAGCGCGGGCGTGCCGAGCCGGATACCCGACGCAACAAAAGGCTTGTTCGTATCGAAAGGAATAGTGTTTTTATTTGCCGTGATATGAACCACATCTAAAGCTTTCTCCGCTATCTTTCCGGTGATGCCTTTGCCGTCCATAAAAACATCGACAAGCAGCAAATGATTGTCCGTTCCACCGGAAACAAGCCGCAAACCCGCACTTGTCAGCGATTCGGCTAAAGCCTTGGCATTGTCCAGAATTTGCTGCTGATAAACTTTGAAATCATCCTGCAATGCTTCATGAAACGACACAGCTTTCGCTGCGATAATATGCATAAGCGGACCGCCCTGAATTCCGGGGAAAACGCTGCGGTCTATGTCTTTGGCAAATTCCTCGCGGCACAATATCAGACCGCCGCGAGGCCCGCGTAAGGTTTTGTGCGTCGTCGTCGTTACAAATTCACAATGCGGGACCGGCGACGGATGCAGCCCGGCCGCGACAAGGCCGGCGATATGAGCAATATCGGCCATCATTTTCGCCCCAACGCTTTGTGCGATCTCGCCGATTCGCGCAAAATCTATGGTTCGCGGATACGCCGATGCTCCGCAGATGAGAAGTTTAGGCTTATGTTCCTCAGCCTGTTTTTGCAGTTCGTCGTAATCGATCTGTTCGGTGTCTTTATTAACTCCGTAATCCGCGACCTTGTAATTGATGCCAGAAAAATTCAGCGGATGCCCGTGCGTCAAATGCCCGCCGTGCGACAGGTTCATCCCCAAGATCTGATCGCCGTGATCGAGCGCCGCGAGAAAAACCGCCATATTCGCCTGCGCACCCGAATGCGGCTGAACATTCGCGTGTTCGGCTCCGAAGATCTGTTTGGCACGGTCGATCGCCGCCTGCTCGACCACATCCGCGTATTCGCAACCACCGTAATAACGCTTGCCCGGATAACCCTCAGCATATTTATTAGTAAAAACCGTCCCCATCGTCTGCAAAACGGCCTCGGACACAAAATTTTCTGAAGCGATAAGCTCAAGCCCATCCGTCTGCCGTCGCACTTCGTCGCTAATCGCACCGCTGATAAGAGGATCCGCCTCCGCCAAATTCGCCGTAAAAAAATTGCTCATATAAGTTCAGAGTGCAAACTTCGGTTTGCCTTCGTTTGACCTAGTTTAGTAAAACAATAATAATCCGAAAAGCAAAACTATGGAAACGCTGGAAAGGGCCGAACAACTAAAAGCCGAACTCGACAGCCTGCGGCCTCTCGACCCCGATGTCGAACGTCGCGTCATGCAGAAGCTTCGCCTTGATTGGAACTATCATTCGAATAAATTGGAGGGCAACACTTATTCGTACGGCGAAACCAAAATGCTTTTAATGAAGGGACTTACGGCCGGTGGAAAACCGGTTCGCGACCATGAAGAGATTTCAGGTCATGACCAGGCGATCAGTTTTATTATTGAATCTATAGAACATGATGAACCCCTCACTGAAATATTTATCCGACACCTCCATAAACTTATTCTGGTTAGGCCTTTTTGGTCGGACGCCAAAACCGTCGATGGTCAGCCGACAAAAAGACTGATAAAAGTAGGCGAGTACAAAACGGAGCCGAACCACGTAGAAACCCAATCCGGAAATATTTTCTACTTCGCCGAGCCTATTGAAACGCCGGCAAAAATGCAGGAATTGGTTGAATGGTTTCGTAACAAGTCACAAAATCTTGAAGAGAACTTCATAAAACTTTCAACAGAGTTTCATTACAGGTTTGTTCGAATCCACCCTTTTGATGACGGCAATGGTCGTTTAGCCAGACTACTAATGAATTACATCTTGATGAAGCAGGGCTTCCCGCCCGTAATCATCAAAACTGAAGATAAAGACAATTACATCGCTGTTTTGGAGCAGGCAGATTTCGCAATTCTTAAGCCATTTGTTGAATACGTTGCTCAAAATTTGATCAGCTCGCTTGAGTTGATCATTAGGGGAGCGAGAGGAGGAGAAATCGAAGACTCGGATGATCTCGATAAAGAATTAACTATGCTTGATGCAAAGCTGTCTGCTGCTGGACTTAAAAACACCGACAGTGTAAAGACCACCGCAGCAATTAAGAGAATACATAAATCCACCGTCTTGCCGTTGACGTCTGAGTTCATCGCAGTATGTAAGAAGTTTGATCGCTTTTATTCTGCTTCTCAATTTCAAGGGTACGTTAATCAGACGGGCCGAACTTCGCCGATCATGATTTACTCTACTGAACTTTTCACTCGTCCTGAAAGATTTTTCGATCGGCACTTGACGAAAATTACACTCTCGTATCTCCATGAGGGTTTAAACAAGAACGAAACTTTCGACCATACTTCGTATATTAATCTAGATTTTGGCGAAACGCACTATAAATTTTCTTACGAAGATGGCAAGACTATTTATGAGAAATCATATTCGAACGATCTTTCCAGGAATGAAATTACACGACTTTTGAAAGATGTTGCCGCATTTCATAAGTCTTATATTGAAAGAAAGATCGGCGAATCAAAAGGACAAAATTAAAAAGCTATTTTTCGATAAGTTTCCTTATCTCAATTTCAGTAAGCACTGCGACACCCAAACTCTCCGCCTTCGTTAATTTCGATCCGGCATCGCTTCCGGCGACGACAAAATCTGTATTTTTGCTGACTGATGACGAGACTCGACCGCCGCGTTCTTCGATTAGTTTGGCGGCTTCGTCGCGAGTGAAGTTTTCGAGTTTTCCGGTTAATACGAAGGTTTTGCCGAGGAATCTTGCGTCTAAACCTGCCGTGCTTTCGCCGTCAACGATGGTGGAAACTCCGGCCGCTTTGAGTCGTTCGACCAGTTCCTGATTTATCGGATTGCGAAACCATTCGTATACACTTTCGGCGACGGCGAGGCCGATCTCGTGGATTGCGTCGAGTTCCTCGACGCTCGCTTCGGCTATCTTGTCGATGTCGCGGTAATAGTTCGCCAGGATCTTGGCGTAGCGTTCGCCGACGTGGCGTATATCGATGCCGTAAAGCAGGCGCTGCAGCCCGCGGGTTTTGCTGGCTTCGATCTGCTCGATCAACTTCGTCGCCGATTTTTCGGCTTTACGTTCAAGGTTTGAAATATCTTCGAGTTTTAACGAATAAAGTTCGGCAACGTCCTTGATCATCTTTGTCGTCACCAGTGTTTCGACGAGAATATCGCCCAGGCCCTCAATATCCATTGCCTTCCGCGAGGCGAAAAACAGAACGCGGGCCTTTATCTTCGCCGGACATTCAGGATTCGTGCAGCGGCGGACGGCCTCGCTTTCGGGACGAATTGCGGCATAATTGCAAACCGGACACGTTTCGGGAAATACATAATCCGTTTCGGTTCCATTTCGTTTCAATTCGACGACGCCGAGAACCTGCGGAATTATCTCGCCGCTTTTTTCGATCAAAACCGTGTCACCGAGCTTTATGCCGAGCCGCTTGATCTCATCCTCGTTATGCAGCGACGCTCGGGCGACCGTAGTTCCGGCTAGCAGGATCGGTTCGAGATATGCGACCGGCGTTAACGCACCTGTTCTTCCGACTTGAATTTCAATCGAAATCAGCTTCGTCATCGATTGCCGGGCGGGATATTTATATGCGATCGCCCAACGTGGAGCCTTTGACGTCGAACCGAATTCCTGCTGCAGTGCCGTAGAATTTACCTTCACGACTACGCCGTCGATCTCATAATCGAGCGAGTCACGAATCGGCTCCATTTTTTCGATAAATTCGCGGAGTTCGTCAAAATTTTCGCATAACGCGCGATTAGGATTGACGTGAAATCCATTCGCCTCAAGCCACGCGAAATTTTCCCAATGCGTAGCGAACATTTTTTGATTCCCGCGCAGGACATCGTAAGGAAACATATCAAGCCGCCGCGAAGCTACCACGGCAGAATCGAGCATCCGCAGAGTTCCCGAGGCACAATTTCGCGGATTAGCAAAGATCTTTTCGCCGAGCATTTCAAGCTCTGCGTTGATTCGTTTGAAGCTGGAACGCGAAAGAAATACCTCGCCGCGAATTTCGGAATGGCTCGCTAGGTCAGCTTTTAGTTTCAGGGGAATTCTCTTGATCGTTTTGACATTCGGTGTTACATCGTCGCCTCGCGAACCGTCTCCGCGTGTCGCTCCAACTGTCAAAAAACTGTTGTCGTAATGAAGTGAGACACTCAGCCCGTCGATCTTAAGTTCCGCGACATATTCCAGTTTTCTGCCCTCGGCAAGCCGTTCGCACCGCTCGGTAAAAGCCTTTAGGTCATCAAGATTATAAGAATTATCCAGCGACATCAGCGGCACCGAATGCACAAAAGGCTTCAAGCTTAGAGCCTTTCCGCCGACACGCTGCGTCGGACTGTCAGGTGTGATAGATTCGGGATATTCGGCTTCTAATGCCTTCAGACGTTCGAGAAGTTGATCGAATTCAAAATCGGAAATTTCCGGCTCGGCATTCTGGTAATAGAGGTCGTTGTGCCGGTCGATCTCAGCTCGCAAAAGTTGAATTTCCGACTTCGTGTCTTTCAATTTTGCTGGACTCCTAAATCAAGAACAAGCCGAATACCATCATCAACCTGCTCCATTTTTTTAGCGGACAGACCGCCGACGGGTTCGAGGAAAATTCTCTTGTCAATAGTCAGTATCTGAGAAACATTAATTACCGAATCGCTAGGGAGGCCGCTTTGCCGAGCCAAGATCAATACATTTCCATTAGCGTTCGCCAAATTGAGATTAGTGCTGATCGTGGCTACGATCACAGTTTGTATCTTGCTTTTGGTGAACTTATCGGATTGAATTACGAGAATTGGCCGACGGTATCCGGGGTCGGACGCTATCGGGTCAGGAAGGTCAGCCCACCAAATTTCCCCTCTTTCGATTACCATGTATCCTTCGGAAGAGACATCATTGCCAATTTCAAAAGAACAGGATCAACCGACGAGTCTTCCGTCTCATAAACCTTATTCAGATTAGCCGTCACATTATCTTCGTAATGCTCTTCTCCAAGCTTCTTCACGCCCATTGCAAATATAGCGCTCCTTGACACTTTCAGCTTCTTAGCCAATTTCTCGCTCAACTGAAATACTTCTGGTGGCAATGATATAGCTGTCTTCATGCTTTTCATAATACAAATAGTATAATTCAGGTTATACCAGAAATCAATTCGTAAGTTTCGCGATTAGGCCATAAAAAAATGAATTACCTTGTCCTCGCCAAGGTAATTATTCGCTTATGATATCGGATCAACTTATATATCCTTGTAAAGTAGATATTTAGGCCCGCTTTCGTCCCGCAAGAAACCGCGGCATGTAAGGCCATGTGCAAAGGCAGATTCGAATTCGGTCCTGATTCGGTTTTGTTCGGCTATCGCACTTTCCGGACTGCTTTTTACCAGCGTAGCCCAATCGTTCGGAACTGCAATGGCGGCCACCGGCGTTTGCAATTCGACGAACTCTTTCCCTTCCGCAAGATGTCTGGCCTTTTCGCTTTCGAGAGTCCATTCGACAAATAACCGGTCGCTCGCAAGTCCGATCGGCTCGCCGCCGGTAGCTGACGTGGAATAATCGATACCATAAAAATTCGGCTGGTATTCGACTACGGCCGCTCCGAGTTTTTCCAGATTAAAATAAGCGTTTCGAGCCTTCCACGGCTC
>JANMSP010000369.1:0-10844 GCA_031389475.1 Pyrinomonadaceae bacterium | reverse complement strand
CAAAAAGATATTTGCTGGTGAGCAACTAAGTTCGATGAAAACCGCGCTCGATGTCCTTCATTGTCAATCGTAGAATTACCGGACGGCCGTGAGGGCAGGTGGTCGGTGAAGAAGTAATCAGAAGACGGTCAATCAGCCAGTGCATCTTTTCCGGAGTTAGTTTCATGTTGATCTTAACGGCAGCCTTACACGCAAGGCTTGCCGCGATATGATCGCGAAACGTGGATTTTGCGTCACCGCGTTTTTCCAGTTCGATAGTGTCGAGAATCTCGGCAAACAAATTTCTTGCCTCCGACGGCGGAAGATCAGTCGGCACTGATTTTATAGCGACCGTGCGGCCGGAAAGCTGCATCGTGTTGAAGCCGAGTGATTCGAGTTCACCCGCCACGAGTTGAAAAACTTCCGCCTGGGCAGGCGATAAATCGATAGTCTCGGGCAACAGCAGGTTCTGCGATTCGATGGCACGCATCGTTTCCTTATATCGAAACTTGTCGAAAAGAATCCTCTCATGCGCGACATGCTGATCGATAAGCAGCAAGCCTTCATCATCGACCGCAATGATGAAGCTATCGTGTAGTTGAGCAATCGGCCGTATTTTCGACATCGCAAGGCTTTCGACCTCGACCGAAGTGACGAGTTTCGCCGCTGAATCGACTGGAGGAAGGATCGCGGCCCGTCCGATGTGAGATTCATTAATCGAACCATCATCGGCAATAATAGCCGGATCGATTCGTTTCTCCGCGGTACGCTCAAAATCGAATGCCAGATTTCCTTCGCCGATTTTCGCATCACCGTTTAATGGTGTTTGAAATGTATCTGCAATACTGATGTTTCCCGACGCGTCAAGCAAATTCCCTATAGAATTATCTTCTGTTAAGACAGAACCGGCAATTTTAGCGACTTGAAACTCAATTGGGACTTGTTGAAGGAGGGGAAAGTCCCCGGTTGCCACGGTTTCCGCGAGAGCAATTTCGTCGATCGCGTTTTCGTTTTTTACATCGGGTTCAGCCAGAATTCCCGCCTTTGCGAGAGAATTCCGTATTGCCTCGGCAATCACATCCTTGACGGCTTCATTTCGGCGGAAGCGGATCTCGGTCTTGGCGGGATGGACATTGACGTCGATTTCCTCGACCGGAACTTCTATAAACAGAAACGCAACAGGATAAATTCCATGCGGCAGGACCGAACGAAATCCTTCGAGCAATCCGCCGGCAATTGTTTTGTCCCGCACATACCGTTGATTGACGAAGAAATATTGTGCATCGCGTGTAGTTCTTCTTTCCCTCGGCGCGGAAACGAATCCGGAAACCTTAGCAACAAATTCTCGGCCGCCGGAAACGGGCAGCAGGCTGTCGAGCATTCCAGCGCCGAAAATCTGAAAAGCACGCTCCCGCAGATCATTTGCCGGTGATACTCGCAGAACTTCCCGGCCATTGTTCGTCAAATTGAACGCTATCTCAGGATGCGCCAATGCATAATGCGTAACAATACTCGCTAAATGATAATTTTCGGTGGCTTCAGACCGCATAAACTTGCGGCGTGCGGGAGTGTTAAAGAAAAGATCACGTACGGTGATCGTCGTGCCCGTTGTCCGTGCGGCGTCTTTGACGTCGATAAGCCTGCCGCCTTCGATCAAAACGCGTGTGGCGGCGATGTCTTCCTCTAGTTTCGTCGTCAATTCCACCTTCGCAACCGATGCTATCGAGGCCAATGCTTCACCGCGAAAGCCGAGCGTTCCAATGGTCGAAAGGTCTTCCAAAGTCCGAATTTTTGATGTGGCGTGACGTTCGAAAGCGAGTATCGCGTCGTCGCGGTGCATTCCTTCGCCATCGTCCGCGATCTTGATAAGCCGCCTGCCGCCAAGCTCAATATCAACTTGAATTCGTGCGGCACCGGCATCTATAGCGTTTTCGACAAGCTCCTTAACAACCGACGCCGGGCGCTCTACGACCTCGCCGGCCGCGATCTGGTTAGCCAAATTATCCGGTAAAAGCCTGATCTTATTCATCTTATAAATAGATTACGCGATGGCCCCTGTCATCCAGATCAAGCGAATCGTAAACCCATTCGATTGCATCTGTCCCAAACCGATCGAGAAGTGTGAGCACGTTTAACGAGCGCTCCTGAAGATGTTTGTGAGGCAAAAGGGCCGTAAAAAGATTATTTATCCGGCGATTAACGGCATCATCCTGTAAAGCCTGAGTCCTGTGAAATTTTTTCCGCAGCGCTCCGATATGATAATTGATTTTCTTTCGGCGAGTTCCTAGATTGTCAGCGAGGGTCGCATCGACGGCGGAAAGCTGGCGGTCGAGCCTGTCCAGTTCGGCATTTATCCTCGCCTCTACATCGGCAAACACATCCGCCGTTTCTTTATTTAAGAATTCCTCAACAATTCGCGGCACAATCACATCCTCGCCGGCAAAGAGATCACTAAAATTCAGGTCGTAGCGGTTTAGCGTTTTCGCGTTTTTTGGGTCGATAATAGTAAAGCTTTGGCGATGCAGGATCGGAGTGATCGGCCTGTTCAAAATACGATAAACTTCGCCACTCTGCGCAAAATAGGAAATTTCCGCTCCGCCGCCGAAATAACAGACGGTCGGAAGGATATAATCCTGTACAACTGATCGCAGCACAACGCTTGGACTGAATCTGACCGGTTCCTTTTCCGCAATTTCAGCCAATTCCTCCAAAGTGAATTCGCGATTTCCGTCCTTCGTCTTGAACGTGTCTCGTGCACTTTTCTTCAAGGCATTCCTGGTATCGTCGCCGGCTTGCCAGAAAAGCGGAAAATAATCTTCGCCGATCAGTACCTGGGCTTCGTAGCCATCCGCCCGAAGTTCATCGCTTCGGCTGCGAAGGGCCGCAACGATCTCGGCGGATTTTTTTATCGCATCCACATAAATTGGAGCTGCGAGTTCCTTCAAAACTTTGTTCAGAGGACACAAAATTATCAGGCCGTGATGGCCGAGAAGCCGGGTTAGCAGAGCAGCGAATGCATCACCGAAGTATGCTCCCGGCGTCCAGCTTTCCCGCAAAAGCTGTCTGATCTCCTCCGTAAATTCGGTGCCCGAAAGCTCGTTGAAAAGGCTTTCCAGCGTACCTTCAATAGAATCATCCAGCTTTACATATCCGACCGGAAGATTTTCGTAACACCTTTTCGGCTCGTTTTTTATCTCGGCGAGTTCGCCTTTGCGGCCCAACACAAACGTTTTCGATACTTCTTCGAAATCATGATCCTCAGTCGCAACCCAAAAAACCGGGACGGCGTTAAAACCACGTCCACTCAAACACTCGGCGGCTTTAACCGCGGAGAGTGCCTTATAAAGAGTATATAACGGGCCAGTAAACAATCCGGCCTGCTGACCGGTCACAACGGTAACCGTATCGGACTTCCGCAATAAGTCGATATTCGCGAAGGTTTTTTCCGACGCCCCAAACTTTTGATTTGTTTCAAGCAACGCGTCGCACAGCAGACTACGGTCAGCTTTGTAATTTTCTAACACTTCCGGAATTCTATTTGCGATCTCCGTGTGCGAATGAACGACCGATGGATAATATTTTTTCAGGGACAGCGGATCTTTTTGATACTGAACAAACAATTTAGACTGGCCGGGAATTGCCTCGAACGGCAGCGTTTCTACCCGCAATTTCTGATTTACGTTCATATTGCAACCGCCGGAGGTAATGCCAAGCCAAATTCTATTTCCGACATCTCAGATTATAGAATTCTATTCAGCAACTGCAAAGTGGGAAACAAAAAGAGACGGCCCGTAAGCCGTCTCAATCGTTAATAATCGGAATTGCCTCTAATTTCCTATGGCCGCTTCGCCTAATTTGGCCTTCGAAACTTCAGCCGATGAATTTTTCCGCTCTATTCTGTAAACACCCGATGAGTGCGACCCGGCGAATATCCGGTTCGGGTCATTCGGATCGAATGCCATCGCCCAAACGCGGCGGCTCGGGATTACCATATTTTTCGAATCGACACGGCGCCAATTCATCCCGGCGTCACTTGAAAAGAAAACTCCACCGTCATTTTCGAGGGCACTGGCGACGAATATTTCATCTTTGTTGACTGGATGCACAAGGATACTCGCGTAATTACCGAGCGGCAAATTACCGCCGCGCCGCAGCCAAGTCCGCCCGCCATCGCGACTCAGGTAAAATGAGTGAATTGTACCCACATAGATATAATTCGGCCGCTTCGGGTCCGATGCGATCGAACTGATTGGCACATTCTGCGGAATGCCTTCCGTTTTAGACCAGGTCTTACCGTCATCGGTAGAGACGAGTACACCCGAACCCGCCGTTCCAACCCAGATCGTTCCCGGAGTTAGCGGCGATGCGTGTACCGCGAATACATTCTCGTTGATGCCTTCGCCGAACGGCAGTTTTTCCCAGCCCTTTTTTATGTCGTAAGTGCGGTATAAACCGTTATCAGTTCCAGCTATTATGCCGTCCTTATCATCTTCGGTATAAGTTAGAACTTTTACTTTTTCCAGAATTGCTGGAACGATCTTCGGTCCCAGTTCGGCCTCGGGCTTAGAGACTATCGCTTTTTTTACGGGAACTTTTTTCTTAGCCGAAGCACGTTTAACCGGTGCCTTTTTGGCAGGTTTCGGCACTCCATACTGTGTCCAGTTGATTCCGCGGTCGACTGAGCCAAAAACCCCAATATTCGTTCCGAGGTACAATTGGTTTGGATCTACCCGATCCTGAAGTACCGCAAAAGGTGATACGCGGTCAATGTCCAGTCCCTTCGCCTGAAGCCAGGTACGGCCGTCATCGTCGCTCGAAAAAAAGAAACCGCCGCTCGTGGCCGTATTCTGTGTAGTAGCGTAAAGCCGGCCGGATTTATTGGCATCCGGCGTCACCGAATAGGTAAAACGACTGGTAAAATTATCGTTGGTCTGGCTGAAATTTTTTCCGCCGTCGTTCGAAACCATTACACCGTAATTATTTGTGCCGATAAAGACACGATTCGGGGCTTCGGGATGGACGGCAATCGAATTAATTTCAAAGGTTCGCGAAGTGGTCAGGCTCCATGCCTTGCCGCCGTTGGTCGTCATCCAGAATCCTTCGGTCGTCGCGGCATAAACCGTGCCCGCGACCGATGGATGCTGCACAAGATCACGTGTCCGGCGGGATTGCGACGGGATTCCCTGTATTTTAGCCCATTTGTTGCCGCCATTGAACGATTCGTAGATGCCGCTGCAGGCTGACGCAATTATATGATCGGCGTTACGCGGATCAACGGTAACGGCGAATACATCTGAATCGTCTATCATTCCGTCCTTGATCAATTTCCAGGTTTTGCCGCTGTCCGTTGATTTATATGGCCGCCACTGAGTCCCGGCATAAATGGTGCTGTTTTTTCGCGGATCGACCGCCATCGAATTGACGTTAATCGGCATTGTTTCAGACGCAATCTTTTCCCATTTGTCGCCTGAATCCCGGGACTCCCAAACGCCGCCAGTCGTGCCTACGAAAAGAACACTTGGATCATCCGCCGACTGGGTCATTGCATGGATGGCTTGATCGTTTAATTCTTTAGATTCTTTCCAGCTCACACCGCCGTCCTTTGTCTTAAAGAATCCGCCAGCCTGTTTTCCGCGGTGGCCCGAGGTGTAAATGATTTTCGAATCACGGCTGTCCACAAACAATTGATCGAGCACGAGCTGCGGCTCGTTAAGATTTACGAGCAGACGCCACGTTTTTCCGCCGTCCGCCGAGGTATGAATTTGCCCGTCAAGAGTGCTCACATAAAGGCGATCCTTATCGCGCGGATCAATGGCGACCGAACGGACGTCGCCGCCGCCCGGCCCGACGACCGACCATACGCTGAAATTTTCCGGGTCGTCAAATATATTGCCGTCAGTAAAAGCGTATGACGGTGCAAGCATGGAGATGAACGTAAGAACCAGAATCAAAGCCGTATAGCGTTTTTTGGGGGCCGGATATTTATTCATATTTATTATTTGAATTGCGGTTTGTAACTCTTTAACGCGAATAACGCTTTTCGGTTTATCACCATGGATAAGATGACAAAACCTTATGAGATGTTTGCACCCATTGATTTGGACATTCTGACTGATGCTTTAAAGCGGATATGTTTTCGGGCGCACGTTCATTGGCTATTCTACACAATTTGACGGCATACTCCAAACTTTTATTAGGACTTGGGCATGGATGAAAATCCCACTTTTACGTGGTTATGCAAGATTAGTTAGCCGACAATGTCGGAACCGGGAGCGATGGCGACTGGGTTCTTTGAAAGGATAAAGGCGAAAGGAGAAAGGATAAATGAAGAATATGGGCCGTCTTACTTTATCCTTTATCCTTTCGCCTCTATCCTTTGCAGGCTACCGCTCCCGGTACTGACCCGCCTGCAAATCTTCAAATCGCCCGAGCGTTTATCACGAATTGGTTGATCCTTAACAGCTCAACGATTCTCACCTGCGGCGATGCCGCGGGCTAAGTTGCAGCTACACCTTTAATGTTGAGAACAAGAGAAAGGCGAATGAAGTTTCGATTGAAACTTCATTCGCCTTAAAATGTTCACATCAAAAAACGATGTAAAGCTGGTTTATGTTTACGGTGCAGGATTTGCGGCACCAGGAGGAATACGGTAGATCCTCGTATTTACTCCGGCTCCGGTATCACCGCCTCTTACGAAGGTAATGCGGCTTGCATCGATGCTTCGGAAGGTGATGTACTGCCTGATAACTCTTTCGCGGGCCGCAATTTCACGATCCGTTCCGTAGTTAATGATATAACCCTGGTCATTCGGATTATTCGACAATTCTGCAAAGAAAGGATCAAGGCGAGCCTTGAGATCATCGTTCGACAGTTTGCCGAATTCATCCACAGTAACCGGTTCAGGAGTACTAGTTACCGGTGCAGTTTCAAAGTCCGTAGTTGGACAGCTGCACGATACAGGCCCGACTCCGCCAAGGTTAACCGTCGCAGTTACGTTGCTGCCGGCCATATCAGGCGTAGTCGCAACAGTAATGCTAGGCGTTCCCTGTCCGGATTCAATGGTTCCAGCGGAAACAGTCCAGTTATATGTTACATCGCTTTGGCTTCCTCCGCTCAACTCAGCGGTGAATACCATGGTCGAACCAGGATTGGTCGTTCCGGCAGGTCCGGTAACATTCAAGGTTGCACAATTGCAATCAACAACCGGAACACAGTCGCAAGCAGCAACCGTGATCGTTTCAGTTTTGGTCTGGCCACACAGTCCGCAACCGTCATCGACAGCAGCGGTTATGGTGTAAGTTCCTGGCTGAACGCCGCTGAGGTCCCAGGTGGCCGACGCAGTGTTACCTGTAACGCGGCCGCCTGTGACGGTGTAGTTATATGTAAGGACATCGTTCTCTGTATCGACCGCGGTCGTCGTAATGTTGATCGTCGTGCTGTCATTACATGTCTGGCCTTCTCTAGGCTGGGTACCAGGGGCACAACCCAACACTACACTGGTATCGCTGAGCGAAACCGCAGTCACATTCGCCGGAATGTTGACGATCTCAGCCTGACGCTTATTGCGTCGGCCGATAAATGCCTGAAGGATAAATCCATGAGGGTCACTCGATGTCTGGAATCCCGGAGGAACGCCAGTGAAGGATGTTGTTACGGTTCTTCCCGTACATCCGCCGTTACCTTCGCCGCTCGGTGTAGGTGACGGACCGAAGCACGGAACAAAAGCACTGCTGATCTGTGCATTATCGTTGTCGTCGAAGCTGTCGCGATCCTGCTGATTGAAGTGGTACCGGTAAGCGGCTCCAAATCCAAACCAGCGTGCCGGAAATACACGGGCACCGGCAATACCGTCCATCGGATCGTTTTCAAATGCATTCGGTGTACGAGCTCCGACGTATTTCAGATAACGGAATTCCAGAATTGGCTGGAAAAACTTATTAACCGGAAAGTCTAGGCCGCCTGAAACAAGCAGTTCGTCAGGACGATCCAAGATCGTCACATCATCGCCGAACACGTCGCTTTTAACACTGCCATTGTAGTGGTATCCAGCATTAAAAGAAAGATTAACCCATTTACGTAAACGAGCATCGGCGAAGAATGTCGCGCCGAAATCACCGCGGCTGCTGCCTGGGCTCGCACCACGCTGAAGCTGGTTAAATCCGCTGAAATCGTTTGCGTTATCAGCATAAAACCGATAAAAACCCTGTACACCGATCGCGTAAGGCTTGTTCACATCCGTGAAACGCCATTTACCGCCGACCGTGAAAGTGCTGAACGCCGATTCACCGTATGTTCGGTTGATGAACGGAGCATCAGGCAAATAACTCGGCGAGAGCACAACAACGCTAGGAGCAGTTGCACATGATGCGCCAGTTCCAGAAGTACAAACTGTTTGCAGAGCAAATCCAGGAAGGATACTGCCAAGCGGCGAACCGAGTCCAGGAAAATTGTCCGCTCCGTTTCCGCCGGCTACAACTCCACCAATAGTCGCGTTGGTTCCAATCGGGAATCCGAAAATCGGGCCCGAGAAAGGGAATCCAAAATTACCGGAACTTCCGCCTATAAAAGGAAACTGCACAAATGGCTGAGTCCCCGCCGGCCTGAAGATCGCACGTCCCTCATTTATTCCAGTTCCGGGACCGGACGGGGCATAAATAATTGCCGCTCCGCTGGTTCCGTTTATCCGCGAATTAGGCAGATAAAAACCGGAAAGATTACGCGGTGAATTCACCTTGACCGCACGGTACGCATCTGTATTGAAAAACAATTCAAAATTGTCCGTTAAGCCAACCTGAAAACTGACCGGTACTTCCGTAAAATCCGCGTTGCCCGGATCACGGTCAAAATTACTGTAAGCAGCACTGAACGTGAACTCACCTCTACGCAAGGTTTGTCCGTCATAAACAGTAAAAAGACCAGTCGCGCCGCCGACCGGGCCTCCTGTTCCGACAGTTGGTGCCGTATTTCTGTCGTCATTAGCCGATCTTGGGTTCTTCATGTCCTGGGCCGAAGCCGCAAAGACAAGAGACATCAAGACAAGCGTTACAATATACACTCTGTAAGCGAGTTTCATCATAGTCCTCCGCCGAATAAAAAATTAAATTTCAATTTGTAGCTATAAAAAATATGATAACGCAATATTTCGATAGACTACTCAAATATCACATACGCTAAAAACCCTTCAAACCTTAACGGCCCAAATTATTTAGCGTATCTTTGCAAAAAGTTAGTCGATAACTGCAAAAATTTTACGATATATTACAGATCAGCGCAGAAAATGCCTGTTATCCCAATACATCATTGCTACGACCTTAACCTAACTTTAACGCAAAATCAAGCATTTTTAACAAATTACGCAAATTTTATTTACGCGTAGATGCCTCGCATCCTTGTATCATAGGCAACCCGGTCGATTGCCAGCATGTAAGCGGCAGTCCGGGTATCGACCTCATGCTTGGTCGCGTAATGGCAAAGTTCGTTGAAACTAGCAACCATTTTTTCTTCCAGTCGTGCATTTACCTGGCTCTCCTGCCAAAAGTAACCCATGCGGTCCTGTACCCATTCAAAGTAGGAAACCGTGACGCCGCCGGCGTTCGCGAGGATGTCGGGAATTACGAATATCCCTTTATCATGCAGTATCTTATCGGCTTTCGGTGTCGTCGGCCCGTTGGCTCCCTCGGCAAGAATTTTACATTTAATGCGGTCGGCATTTTCCGAAGTGATCTGATTTTCAGTCGCGCACGGTGCCAGAACGTCACATTCGATCTCCAATAAGTCTTTATTTGAAACCTGCTCGGCTCCGGGATAATCTTCCAGCGTCCGGTTCTTCTGGAGATATTCCAAAACAGCGGGAATATCGAGGCCTGCCTGGTTGTATATGCCGCCGCCTACATCTGATATAGCGATCACCTTATAGCCTTGGGCGTGCATCAACTCGGCTCCGATTCCGCCGACGTTGCCGGAACCCTGTACGACGACGGTCGTTTGTTCTGGCGTCAGATTAAATCTCTTAATTGCCTCATTAACGCAAAACAAAACACCGCGTCCGGTGGCTTCCCTTCTGCCCAGCGAGCCGCCGAGTGCCACCGGTTTTCCGGTCACGACAGCGGTGACTGTGTGTCTGGCATGCATAGAATACGTATCCATGATCCACGCCATCGTCTGCTCGTTGGTGTTCATGTCGGGAGCCGGAACGTCTTTGTCGGGGCCGATAAAATCTATCAATTCCGCCGTGTAACGCCGCGTCATCCGCTCGAGTTCACCAAGCGACATTTGCGCGGGATTGCAAATAATCCCGCCTTTGCCGCCGCCGAATGGGACATTAACGACTGCACACTTCCACGTCATCCACGCGGAAAGAGCTTTAACTTCGTCGAGGCTTACATCCGGAGCGTAACGGATACCGCCTTTCGCCGGCCCGCGGGCAAAATTATGCTGTACACGGTAGCCCTCAAACACCTGAATATGCCCCGTATCCATCCGGACGGGCACATACACCTTAATTTCCCGGCTGGGAACACGCATAACAGCGTACAAGTCCGCGTCCAATCCAAGAAGCAGAGCGGCCTTGTCGAACCGTTCGCTCATAGCTTCGAAAGGATTTTTCTCGTCGCTTCCCTTAAAACGCCGCATTTCGTCGGCCATCGGATTTGCCATTTTTATACTTTCTCCAATTGTACTTACTGGTAACTGTCTTTTTAATTCATCGCTCCGGATCTGAAGCCTTCCATGTCCAACGTCACATATTTAAAACCGAGCTTGCGGAAACGGGCCGTTAAACTAGCGGCCATTTCAAAAGTTAAAGCTTTTTCCAATTCGGCTGTCGAAATTTCAATACGTACGAGGTCGCCGTGGACGCGTGCCCG
>JANMSP010000367.1:0-5189 GCA_031389475.1 Pyrinomonadaceae bacterium | reverse complement strand
CGGCAAACACAAACGAAAACACTATGCCCTCGATCATCGAAGCCGTCGCCGCCTACGCCACCGTCGAAGAAATCTGCGTAGCATTGCGTGATGTGTACGGGATTTATGAAGAGCCTGCTTTTTAGTAAAAATGAAAAGAACACCTCACGGCCGCGAACGGCACGAAGGTGAATCACGTCCGACGACTGAATCATATAATGACAAGGCGAATCCCGTAGAGATTTATTTTGATGTTGAAACAGGATATTATATTTTCATTGGCATGCGCGGACGAACACACGTTTTTACCGGTGAAGGCCTGCATCATACCAGTTTTCGCACGACAAAAAGTAATCGTGTTGAACGTGAAACAAGCGGCAAATGGGAACGTACGCTGCGTGAAAAATTGCCTGAGGAATTAAAATAAAAATGGAAGTAAAAAACACAAATTCAATCGCGTCCATAGATTTTGCGGAAGTGAAAGTTTCGGCTGATGAATTAGCTGTTTTTGAAACGGCCTTGAGCTACGCACTGGAAAGCCTGTCCGATAAGGAACTCGATTCCAAATTTGGCGCGACTCGCGATGAAATTGAAGGAATCAACGAGGATGTAAATGAGGCACTCTCGATTTCAAAAGCCAAATCGGAAGAATTGATTCTTACGTAAATGGGCGCGTAAGCTTTGTAATTTGCATGGCTTTAATAGATGTATACGGCATTTACGAGGAGTCGGCGTTTTAGCTTTGTTTATTGAAGGATGAAGAAATTTTTCCAGATCACAAAAGAGGCGGCGTCAGAATTTTTTCAGGATGACGCCATGTCGCTGGCGGCGGCTCTCGCGCTTTACACCGTCATTGCACTGGCGCCGCTCGTTACCATAACGCTTACGATCGCAGGATGGATTTTTGGTGATCAAGCTTCCGTGGGCCTTATTCAACAGGCTCAGGGCCTGATCGGAGAATCGGGCGCCGAAGCTATCCGCGGGATCGTGGATAAGGCAAACAAACCGAGCACGGGCTCCGCTCAAGCAATCCTCGGTTTCGCCTTTCTTTTGGTAAGCGCCTCCGCGGTTTTTGCGCAGCTGCAGTCGTCACTGAACCGTGTCTGGAATGTTGTTCAGAAATCGGGGCTGGGCGTAATGTTCATGATCAAGACCCGCCTGTTTTCCATGGCTGTCGTCGCTATGCTCGGCTTTCTCCTAATGGTTTCTCTTGGGATCAGCACCCTCGTGGCCGCATTCGGATCTTACTTCAAGACGCTCGCGCCCGGGATGGAAGTACTACTTCACATTATCAACTTTTTCATTGCGGTCGCCGTCACTACCGTTCTCTTTGCGGCGATCTTTAAATATATGCCCGACGTAAAGATCCAGTGGCGGGATGTCTGGATCGGCGCTCTTGTTACCGCGGTTCTTTTCAATGCGGGTCAGATCGGGCTGGGGCTTTATCTCGGGAACAGCTCCACCGCCGCGGATTACGGCGCCGCGGGTTCATTTATGGTACTGATTTTGTGGCTCTATTATTCCACCGTGATCTTATTCTACGGTGCTGAATGGACGCAGGTGCGTGCCCGTCTATCAGGCAATCGCTTTGAGCCTGCGGAACACGCCAACCGCCTCGTCGTGGAAGCGCTCGACGCGGATGATCCCGAAGCCGAATCCAAAATCGCCGATAAAAGCGCGAAGGAGCGTATGGCAAAGCCCTAGCGGACTGTAAACTAAATACTGTAAACACTTTGTAATTATAGCGGCCCAATGCGGAAGCCCGCGCGTTAGCAAGGGCGGAACATTCAAGGTTGAATCTACCGCCCTTGCTAACGCGCGGGCTTCCGCATTTCACGACAGAAACTTAGTTTACACGGCACTGGGCTATTGTCTTTGACAAATTCAGCGTCAGGAAATTTGTCGATATTAGGGTGGATGATTTCCGTGTTAAACTCTTAGATGAGGTTTTTATGATTTTTCATGTCGTATTGGAAATAGATGAAGACGGTTGGATAGTCGCCGAATGCCCGTCGCTTCCCGGCTGTGTTTCGCAGGGTAAGACGGAGCATGAAGCTTTGGTGAATATTAAAGAAGCTATCACCGCCTGGCTTTGGGCCGAAGATCGAAAGGCTTTTTCACAACTCCCGCCGCCTCGTGCCAGCGAAGCGATTCTCGTCACCGTCTGATACAGCATGGGCAAACTCGGCAATATCTCCGGCAAAGATGCCGTCAAAGCGTTTCAGCGTGCGGGCTGGGAAAAGATCGGCCAGGTCGGCAGCCATTTGGTCATGTCATAGCCGGACATCCGTGTAAACCTATCGATTCCCCAACATAAGGAACTTGCTCCGGGAACCCTGCGTGCTTTAATTAGAAATGCGGACATCACCGTGGATGAATTGCTGGAATTGCTTAGAAAATAGTCAGAACCGGAATGTCTGAGATCTCTACGGAGCCTAAATGAAGCCTGCGTTTTCTTGTCCCTGAAGGGGACGCAAATAATAGCCTGGGGTTAAACCCCAGGACGCGGCACATATTGTCTCCGACCCTGAAGGAGTTGAACATCGTTCGCAAGGTTGCTCCCCTTCAGGGAGCGAATTCATGTTATGGCTTTACCCAGGGTTTCACCCTGGGCTATTATCTTTGACGCCTTCAGCGTCGGAGGAAATAAATTAAGCTTGTCTTATAGCCGTCAAGCCGCTTCGCGTATGGTTCGCGTTCTTGGTTTTATTTTTCGCAGTACCTCGCGTTCTTTTTGTTCGGCATTATATAGATCGAGTTTCATTTGCAGATTCAGCCAGAAATCGGCGGACATGCCGAAGAATTTGGCAAGACGTAATGCGGTGCTCGGCGTCAGGCCGCGTTTGCCGGAGACGATCTCGTTTACGCGATGAAACGGAACTTGGATAGCATCCGCAAGCTCCTTTTGGGTCAAGCCCGTCGGCACGAGAAATTCTTCGCGAAGCATTTCGCCGGGATGCGTTGACGGACGGTTTTTGGGAATTCGAGTCATAGTTTTATTACTTAATGCCGTACCATCAATGCACGATAGCAAGGCTTCCATGCTATATCAATGTTTGGAAGTCTAAGTTTTGTTGACACAGCATTTACATGTCTTTGATCTCATTGGACTTATATTCTTTTTTTCTTATTTCGTGGATAAATTCTTATTCTTCTTTTGAAGTTGTAAATATTAAAGTCTGAGAAGAATTTGTCCACGAATTACACGAAACAAATCAAGTAAGACACGAACCAGCCCTTAAAACTTAGCCTTAATCTTTCTTATATCAGTAAAACCTAAACATAGTGAATTAATAACAATTTGAAAGAGTTTTGATACAGTAAATCATCCTTTTACCATTAAAGATGCCGGAAACATTATCGATACTGCAAACTAATCCGGCTCAAGCGGCAACGCTGGAAACTGGGCGAGCGGGTGAGGAACTAGCTGCCGAATTTATAATTGCGAACAGCGGGCGGCTTGTTTTGGCGAACTTCAAAGTTCCGATTGGACGAAACAGCAAGGGTGTGCAGGTTTCGGGCGAGATCGATTTGATAGCGTTCGATGAGGAGGTGCTCTGCTTTGTCGAGGTAAAGACGCGGCGTTCAAGCGGATTTGGCGGGCCGCTTGCGGCGGTCGATCTGCGGAAACAGCGGCAGATCATTCGCACCGCACGCATTTACAGAAACATTTTTCGCGTCAGGAACGTTAAATATCGTTTCGATGTCATAACCGTGCTTTTGGAAAAGAACCGCGATCCTGAGATAGAATGGGTGAAAGGATTTTGGAATGAAGCGAAGTTTCGCAAAAGAATATGGAACAGTGATATTTGGTAAAGCGGTTGTTTATTTTCTTCCGTTTTTCCTACTTTCGTGTGATTCGTGGATAACGGTATTAAGAGTTTGTCCACGAATTGCACGAAGGAAGAAAAATAAAATTGGAAAACATTGTTCGGCCGCCCGGAATTTGAAATGTCAACACTGCCTAGTAGCCGACCAATGATAAGTTTTCGGGCCGGGAGCGATGGCAACTAGGTTCTTAAACTTCCTTTCTCGGCAGGCGTGGCCGCTGCTGTGTCGGTGGGCGGCGTGGTTGATGGGGGGATATTTTAAGCCCTTGAATCCGCCGCGATGACGCTGTCATTGCGGCCCTGATAGGCGATGCTATGCATTCTACGTTTCATTTCCCGCGAGTATGTTAATGGGCGGTGTCGCGGAAGCTGAAATCTTCGGATTTATGTCGCCCCCAGCACTTTTTTACGTCACCGGGAATGATTTCTGACGGCCTTCGCGAATCGCTGAAGAGCTTAAACCAATAAATGTCAAAACAATCTAAACATAAACCAATTCGAATTTGAACGAAGTCACAAAGGAACTTAACCGTATGAAAACACTACTAATTGTAATGACTATTTTTCTATCGACTGCCGCGATCGAGATTTCGGCACAGCAGCCGGCGTTGATCGACCGCGAGATATTCTTTGGCAATCCGGAAATTGCCGGTGCCCAGATCTCGCCGGACGGCAAATATATCGCGTTTATTAAATCCTATAAAGACACGCGTAATATCTGGGTGAAGCAGACAGCCGAGCCATTTGCGAACGCCCGGCTCATCACCAACCGCACCGACCGTCCGATTCCGGGCTTTTTCTGGTCGCGTGACGGCAAGTTTATTTTGTTCACGCAGGATAAGGGCGGCGACGAGAATTATAACGTGTATGCCGTCGATCCGGCGGAAAAACTGGCTGCCGGTGCAGAAGTTCCGACGGCACGAAATATCACCGATGCAAAAGGCGTCCGGGCGATGATAAATGCTGTTCCTGATTCCGATCCTGACGCGATTTATGTTGGAATAAACGACCGCGACAAGGCTTGGCACGACCTTTACAAGGTGAAGATCTCGACCGGCGAGCGCACTCTGATAAACGAAAACAAAGACCGTTATCAGGGAATGATCTTCGATAATACGGACAAGATGCGTCTCGCGATGCGTTCCGCACAGAACGGCGATACGGAAATCCTGCGTATCGAAGCTGACGGTAAAGCAACGAAGATCTATTCGTGCAATGGTTTCGAAACGTGCTCGCCGATCCGCTTTCACAAGGACAACAAGAGCGTTTATCTGCAAACAAACCAAGGCGATCCGGACTTGATCGAACTCGCGCTGCTTGATGTCGCAACCGGAAAAGTTACTAAAGTGGAATCCGATCCGCTCAAAAAAGTCGATTTCG
>JANMSP010000336.1:0-1756 GCA_031389475.1 Pyrinomonadaceae bacterium | reverse complement strand
TGGCAAAGAGCCGAATAAATCGGTTAATCCGGATGAGGTTGTGGCCCTTGGAGCGGCGGTTCAGGCCGGTGTTTTGGGCGGAGAAAAAACAGACATTCTGCTTCTCGACGTGACGCCTTTGAGCCTCGGAATCGAAACTCTCGGCGGCGTATCGACGCAGATGATCACCCGAAACACGACTATCCCAACGCGCAAGAGCGAAATATTCTCGACCGCTTCGGACAATCAGACATCGGTCGAAGTCCACGTTTTGCAGGGCGAACGCCCGCTGGCGACGGACAACAAAACGCTCGGCAAATTCCATCTAGTAGGCATTCCGCCAGCACCACGCGGCGTTCCGCAGGTTGAAGTTACGTTTGATATCGATGCTAACGGCATTGTCAACGTCTCGGCGAAAGACGTCGGAACTGGACGTGAGCAGAAGATAACGATTACCTCATCGTCAGGTCTTTCGAAAGAAGAGATCGACAAGATGATGAAAGAAGCCGAGTCACACGCGGGCGAGGACGAGAAGAAAAAAGCCGAGATCGAAGCCCGTAACCGCTTGGACGGCCTTGTTTACAGCGTTGAAAAAACTTTCACTGAAAACAAGGAGAAAATGGATGCCGCAGGCCAAACTGAGATCGAAACGGCGATTGCCGATTCGAAAACGGCACTCGCCGGAACCGATGCAGGCGCTATGAACACCGCTTTCGAAACGCTGCAAACGGCTTCGCACAAGCTCGCGGAAGTTCTTTACAGCCAGACGGCAAACGTACCTGAGGGCGAGGCTTCGGCATCAGAAGAGCAGGCTTCATCGGCAAGTGCCGGTGCGGATGGCGATTCCGGCCCGGCTCCGTCGGACGATAATGTGATCGACGCTGAATATGTCGATGTCGAGGACGAGAAAAAGTAACTATTTATTAATCGTGAATAGTAAGTCGCAAATCGTGGATGGGTCAAACCGTCCACGATTTGCGAATATATGGTTGGTTTCTAATATGATCGACTATCGTTTTGTGTACGTTGGAGATTTCAATCACGAATGGCAAAGAAAGATTATTACCAAATTCTCGGCGTAAAAAAAGACGCAAAAGCAGACGAAATTAAAAAAGCGTATCGGCGGTTAGCGCGCAAGCATCATCCGGACGTGAACCCAAACGATAAGGGTGCCGAGGACAAATTTAAGGAAGTTCAAGAATCATACGATGTGCTTTCGGACGAAAAGAAGCGCAAGGTCTTCGACCGTTTCGGATATTACAACGACAATCTCGATGTGAATTCACCATATGGAGCCGGGCCTTCGAGTAGCGGTGCAGGAGCACCCGGTTTTGATTTTTCAGGATTCGATTTTAGCCAGGGCGGCTCGACGCAGGGCGGAAGTTCGAGCTTTCGTGATATTTTTTCGGACCTTTTCGGTTCGGGCGGCGCGGGAAGTGCGAGGCAGGCTCAACCGGAGCCGCCGAAAGCGATGCCAAAACGCGGCCGCGATATCGAAATCCCGCTTGCGCTTAGTTTTGAAGAATCTTTTAACGGCTTGACTACGAATATTACCGTCAATCGTTCAGAGCAGTGCTCGCGATGTATGGGTGCGGGCGACACGGGCGGGCCAGTCGTCACCTGCCCTACATGCAAGGGTTCGGGGCAGGTTCAAAAATCGGGCGGCCGTCTGCAGTTTTCGCAAAGTTGTCCGGATTGTGAAGGCACGGGTAGGCGTCGGCAGCCCTGTTCGCAGTGCGGTGGGAAAGGCGTTACGCCAAAAATCGAGCAGGTCAAG
>JANMSP010000332.1:0-6784 GCA_031389475.1 Pyrinomonadaceae bacterium | reverse complement strand
GTCGGAGCGTATGCCGGATTTTTTATCGCGACGGCGATGGGCTTTGCCGCAAACCCTTCGGCGTTCGGTTTTGTCGTTACGCTCGTTGGAGCTATGGCGATTGCGGCGGCGATGGGAATGGCGATTGAGCGATTTGCGTATCGGCCTGTGCGAAAGTATTCGAAAATGACGACGCTGATCACGGCTATCGGAATGTCGCTGCTTATCGAATACCTGTTTATTTTCATCTTTTCACCGACGCCGCGTTCATTTCCGCAGCTTTTGCCTGTGGAAAACTTCACGCTTTTCGGCAATGCAACGATCTCGACATCGCAGATTATGATCTTCGTGATCTCGCTGCTGCTGATGGGCCTGTTGCAGTGGATAATCTATAAAACCAAGATCGGTAAAGCAATGCGGGCAGTTTCGTTCAACATCACATCGGCAAAGCTGATGGGCATCAACACGAATTTCGTGATCGCGTTCACCTTCGCATTAGGCTCGGCACTCGCGGCCGCAGGCGGTGTTTTGACGGCACAGTATAATCCGAAGATCGACCCTCTGATGGGTATAATGACGGGCTTGAAAGCGTTCGTCGCTGCTGTTTTGGGCGGAATCGGAAATATTCCGGGAGCGGTTTTAGGCGGATTGCTTATTGGTGCGGCTGAAACGCTGGTTGTCGGTTACGGAAGCTATGTCGGTATTCCGTCAACATACCGGGACGCTGTCGCATTCGCTATCCTGATTATTGTTCTTTTAGTGCGTCCGGCAGGACTTTTAGGATCGAATGTCCAAGAAAAAGTTTGATATATGGTGGCTTTTATCAGGAATCAGTTGTCCAACAAAGACAAACTGAACACTGACCGCTGAACACTGACCACTGTTTATATGTCTTGGGTTAAAAGCTTAATTATCGGAATCGTCGTTATCGGGCTGATGTATGTCCTAAATGCGATGATCAGCAGCAGCGGGTTTTTCGGCATGGGCATGAACGACTACCAGGGACGCCTGCTCGTTTTTATCGGAATCAACATAATTCTCGCGACTTCGCTCAATCTGATCAACGGTTTTACCGGCCAGTTTTCGATCGGGCACGCCGGCTTTATGGCGGTCGGAGCGTATGCCTCGGCGTATTTCTCGAATACGTATGGGCAAGGGTTGGTCAATTCGCTGTCTTTTCTGGGAGAAACCGGGGCCTCAAGCGTGGTTTTAATTATTGCTGTAGCTCTCGGAGCTTTGGTTGCCGCGATGATGGGTTTGGTCGTCGGTATTCCGAGTTTGCGTTTAAAAGGTGATTATCTTGCGATAGTAACGCTCGGGTTTGCGGAGATCATCAGAATTGTCATTCTGAATATCGATGCCGTCGGCGGCGCTACGGGCTATCAGGTTCCCGGCTATGCGAATTTTCTTTGGGTCGGAGTTTTCGCGGTTATCACGGTCGTGGTCATCCATAACATCGTTAAATCCGATTCGGGCCGCGCGTTGATTTCGATACGCGAGGATGAGCTTGCGGCCGAGGCAATGGGCGTCAACACGACCCGTTATAAAATCATTTCCTTCGCCATCGGTTCGGCTTTTGCAGGTGTCGCCGGTGTGCTATTTGCGCACTATAACAAATTCCTCCACACCAACGATTTTCAGTTTATCCGGTCGTTTGAGATCATAATTATGATCGTGATCGGAGGAATGGGTTCAATGACCGGAGCGATCCTCGGAGCAATAATTGTTACACTTTTGCCCGAGGCATTGCGTTATTTACCTGACCTTCAGATCGGCGGAACGACGATAGTGTTCGCGGATCTGCGACTTGTAATTTTTGCGTTGATACTTATTCTTACAATGATAATTCGGCCTCAGGGAATCTTGGGAACGACCGAATTGGGAACATTTTTGAAGCGTTTCCGTCGCGCCGACAAAAACACAGGAGGCCTGAAGTGAATGGCTGAGAACGGAAACCACATCCTGCAAACCGATAAGGCGACGATCAAATTCGGCGGGCTAACGGCCGTTAACGAGCTGACGATGGACGTTCATCAGGGCGAGATCTACGGCTTGATCGGCCCAAACGGCGCCGGGAAAACGACGATATTTAATTTGCTTACCGGTGTTTACGAACCCACGTCCGGAGATATTCGCATCGGCGGCGCGCGCATCAACGGCTTAAAGCCTTATCAAATATCACGGCTCGGAGTTTCCCGCACGTTTCAGAACATCCGTCTTTTTCCGAGTATGAGTGTGCTGGAAAATGTCATCACTGCCTGCCACCGTCACGCAAGACAAAGTTTGACCGATGCAGTTTTCCGTCTGCCGCGATATTTTAAGGACGAAAAAGAACACCAGGATTTCGCCCTGGAACTGCTTACGATCTTCAACCTCGAAAAATATAAAGACGAAGGCGGCACGTCGCTTCCCTATGGAAACCAAAGGCGTTTGGAGATAGTTCGTGCTTTGGCGACTCGTCCGCAATTGCTTTTATTGGACGAGCCCGCGGCCGGAATGAATCCGTCTGAACAGGAAGACCTCACTGGCCTGATAAAAGAGGTTCGCGACAAATTTAACCTGACAATCGTACTCGTCGAACATAACATGCGTGTCGTGATGGGCGTTTGCGACCGAATTCAGGTTGTCGATTACGGTAAATCCATCGCCCTAGGCCTGCCGCAGGATATCAAGAATGATCCGAAGGTGATAGAGGCCTATTTGGGGGATTAAGAAGTTTCACGCAAAGCCGCAAAGAACGCCAAGGAAAACAAATTAGAAGAAGTGGTTTTACTTGTTACGAAGAATTTTGCAAATAATAAATTAACTTTCAGCTTTGCATTCCTTTGCGGGAAATCTCTTTTTCCTTAATTTCAAATCTATGTTGTCTTTAGAAAATGTCTCAGTAAACTATGGAGCAATCGAAGCACTGACCGGTATCACGCTCCATGTAGAGCAGGGCGAGGTAGTGACTTTGATCGGCGCCAATGGAGCCGGGAAAACGACGACGCTTCGCACTATCACTGGCTTGCTTGAACCGAAAGAAGGCCGCGTTATGTACGAAGGCAAGCAGATCAGTGGAATGCCGACGCACAAGCTTGTGCCGATGGGAATCGCAATGTCGCCCGAGGGCCGCGGAGTTTTTGCGAATTTGAGCATCCGCGAAAATCTAGAAATGGGAGCGTTCATCCGCAAGGATAAAAAAGGTATTGCAGACGATATGGAACGCGGTTTTACGCTGTTCCCGCGCCTTAGGGAGCGCGAACAACAAAAGGCCGGAACGCTGTCGGGCGGAGAACAGCAGATGCTCGCAATGGCGCGTGCATTGATGTCGCGTCCGCGATTACTGCTTTTAGATGAGCCTTCGCTGGGCCTTGCACCGCTCGTAGTTCATTCGATCTTTGAAGCTATTGATGAGATCAAGGGTGAAGGCACGACGATATTGCTAGTCGAACAAAATGCTAATGCCGCACTTCACCATTCAGACCGTGCTTACGTACTCGAAACCGGCCGGATAGTGATGGAAGGCATTTCCAAAGACGTGGCACAGGATCCAAGAGTTAAAGAAGCGTATTTAGGCGAATAAAACGACTGATGACGGGTCGGAACCGGGAGCGATAGCGACTGGGTTCTTTACGGCTTGAGCATAAGAATCCAGTCGCTCACGGTTCCGACATGACCAATCAAGAAGAGCGGCTAATAGAAAAAATCTATTAGCCGCTCTTCACTTTTTGATTATTAACTCTTAAGGCTGGCCAGGTGCACCGAAAGGCGATGCAGCATCATCTAACTTTGCGACGGCTTCGTTATATACCTTGATTTCGCCGGCGGCTTCCATTTTCTGACGAGTAGCCGATAGATATTCCGAAAATACTTCGCCGCGTCTGCGTTGGAGCATTTGTTCCATCAAACCGCCGCGTTCCTTTGCGAATTCATCCATGTTCGCCTCTTCGCGTTTGTTGACGCCGACGATATACCAATTGTCGCCGATCTGGATCGGCGTTTTTGTGACTTCACCTTCTTTTAGCGTATAGATCGCGTCTTCGAGGACTTCATTGGTCGTAGCGGTCGGGCCCTCGCCAAGCGGTGAACCAAGAATAAAGGCTTTCGCTTCCGCTGCTTTCAGGTTTTTACTTTGAGCGATTCCGGCCAATGTGGCGGCGGTTGTCGAACCGGCGGCGATCTGTTTAGCAATTTCTTCGACCTGACTGCGCGCCTTTTCCGTTTTTACAACCTCAACAAGCTGCGCCCGGACTTCTTCAAAATCAGCATCACGCGGCTCTTTCTTATCGACGAGCAGCGGTATAGCGAAACCATTCTGCACGGGTATTTTTTCACCGACGTCGTTCTGGTTCTCGAGACCGACAATGCCTTCCTCAAACTGCGGCGATGTGCCCACGTTCTCAATGTTGTCACCGGGCTTTACATAAGGTGTTTCGCGAACCATTTCGCCGACGTTCATATTTGCCTGTGCGGCAAACTCGGACGCCGTTTTTTGGACATCCTTCGATTGTTTCAAAGATTCAGTGACCTTCTGTGCGAGTTCCGCCGCGACACCGTAAGCACGGCGGTTTCGCAAGCTCACCTCAAGTTCCTTCTTCGCGTCCTCGAACGATTTTGGAACATCACTTCCCCGGCGGAGAATAAAATAACGCCCCTGGTAACTTATCGGCTCCGTAATCTCGCCAGGCTGCATCTTGATCAGACGTTGGTAAGGGTCGGTCGGGTTATTCAAATTTTCACGAATCGGGCCCGGTAATGCACCGCCTTTTCCCGCACTGACGGCATTCTCTGATTGCCCTTTCGCCAGTTCGGCAAAGGCTTCTTCGCTGACTACCGGATTGTCCTTCTCCAATCTTTCAACGATCTGCGTTGCCTTCTCAAGTACCTGTCCGTCGAATTCGGGTTTGGCCACACGCAGTACTATTTCCTGTCCTAGCACACCGGCGATCTTTTTATCCGCTGGCAACTTATCGTATTCCGCCCGCAGATCG
Source organism: Pyrinomonadaceae bacterium (assembly GCA_031389475.1). Taxonomy (GTDB): domain Bacteria; phylum Acidobacteriota; class Blastocatellia; order Pyrinomonadales; family Pyrinomonadaceae; genus OLB17. The sequence goes on along the minus strand of JANMSP010000332.1, from coordinate 1,832 downwards.
GCTTCCGGAATATCCAGCTTTTCGCCGATTTTCGCGGTACTCACAAAGACATAGCGGATCTTCTTTTGCGGGACGTTGATGCGGTACGCCTCTTTGTTTTTGGCGAAATAGTCCTGTAATTCCTGATCGGTCGGTGTGATGCTTTTAGCAAGTTCAGTCGGATTAACCGCGACGTAAGACAAATCGAATTTGGAATTTTTACGCTGGTAATCCTTCAGCACTTCTTCTTCCGAAACGCTGACACCGGATGAGATGAATGCCTGAAGTTTTCTGGCGCTAATCTCATCTCGCACGCCTTCTTCAAAAGCGGAGACGCTTCCGGCCTGCTCAGTCACGTTTTGCTCGTAGACCTTTTGATCGAACGGCTTGCCGTCAGTTGGCTTAGAGCGCTCACGAATTACTGCGGCAACCTCGGCATCCGAGGCCGTAAGTCCCAACCGTTCTGCTTCGACACGGAGTATACGTCTCGAGATCGTACTGTCGAGGACGGATTTGACAGGATACGGGCGTCCCTGCATCATACGGCTAAAACCTTCTCTTTCCCTGAACAGCTCGCCGACAGTAATCTCTTCGCCCGAAACGCTGGCTGCTGCCTCAGTGCTGCGGCCCAGATCGAGCGCCAGATTACTCTGAGCCGGAGCGTAGAAAAAAACTAAACTTGCCACCATAATGACGGCGAAAGCGAGAATCACGAAATTTCGCGTTTTCTCCAAACGTGTGAAAAACTTTAACATCTTTAATACCTAATAGATTTGAATTTAACTGACGGACGGACAAACCGCAATCTTACCAAAAAAGCGCATTATAGCCAATGTTGATTGGGAATTATGCAGTATGCTGCCACAAAATTCTGATTTCTTGGATGCAAAGATCATTGGAAAATTTGCAGGCAGAAGCACGACCGGTAGGGAGTGTGTTTCGAATACGGATTGCGGAATCAAGAAAACACACTCCCTACCGGTCGTGTTTCTGCCTTTTTTATTGTTTAATTGTTCACGGGTAATGACAGCCAAACAAATTAAAACAGTCGGGGTTATTGTAAAGCCGAATCATGCCGAGGCGTGGCAGACGGCGTGCGAGCTGTCCGCGTGGCTGGAGAAGCGAGGAATTTCACTGATCGGCAAACCGTATAGCGACGGAGTAACGATCGGGACCGCCGCCTGCGATATTGAAATTCTCAACGAAGAACAATTTAATGCCGACGCCGATCTTATCGTTGTTTTAGGCGGTGACGGCACAATGATCTCGACCGCTCGTTTAATTGCGGATCACGAAGTTCTGGTTCTCGGTATAAACTACGGCAGCCTCGGTTATCTGACCGAATTCCGCATCGAAGAAATGTTTCCGGCCCTTGAAGCGATCTTCGAAGGCCGTTACGAGATCGACCGCCGCGTGATGCTTCATGCAGATCACTGGCGGGGCGATGAATTGCTCGCCGAAGGCCGCGTACTTAACGATATTGTAATAAACAAGTCCGCCTTGGCCCGGATCATAGAGATCGACGTGAATTTGAACGGCCTGTTCGTCAATTCGTTCCGGGCTGACGGCCTTATCGTTTCGTCGCCGACCGGCTCGACGGCCTACAATCTTTCCGCCGGCGGGCCAATAGTTTACCCATCGATGAACGCCGTAGTTTTAACACCGATCTGCCCGTTCACACTGACCAATCGCCCGATCGTTGTTCCGGACACGGCCGAAATCGAACTGATCTTAAAAATCGAAAACGAAGGCGTAGTTCTAACGCTCGACGGCCAGATCGGATATCAAATGAAGGCGGGCGATAGAGTTGCGATCCGAAAAAGCCGCACAACATTCAATTTAGTACAGCCGCC
>JANMSP010000323.1:0-3652 GCA_031389475.1 Pyrinomonadaceae bacterium | reverse complement strand
GAAAGTTAGGCGATGCAATTGTTCCTAAATTAACAGGGGACGGAGGTCCCGATAAACCGTCCGCGGCTCCCGGAAGCACGCCGTCTTGGACGATCGGATTATAAAGGAACGTTCCGAACAGCCGAAGTCTTGAGAACGGTTGTGCATCAAGGCGTACAAACGCATCTTCCTGCACTACCTTTGAATTGTAATTGATCGTTTCACGTACAAAACGCCCGTTCGGATTGTTCGGGTTTTCACCGGCAATAGAATTACCGAAGTAATCAATATTTCTGCTGGTTTCTAAAATCTGGGGAGCATAAGTTGCCGAGAACCAGAGTCTTTTCTTGATGATCGGGCCGCTAAAAGACGCAACCGGAAAAAAATCCGTTCCACCGTCATTTGGCGGCTGAAACTGTTCGAAATTACCCGGCAGGTTGGCTACGCCGCCCGAACTGAAACCGCTCAATGCAGTGTTACGGTCACCCTGAAATTTCGAAGGACGAAATGACGCTCCGAAATTACCGCGCCATTTATCGTTACCACCGCTTGTGACGACGTTAACAATACCGCCGGTAGCTCCGCCGTATTCAGCTTCATAACCGGTCGATTTGTTCTGAACTTCCTGAACGATCTCGAACGGAAGGTTAAAGTTGGAATCGAGTGAACCGGTACGGAAGTTCGTTACTTCCTGGCCGTCTATAATAAAGACGTTTTCCGCTCCGCTGGCTCCGTCGATCTGAAAACCACCTGGCTCAGGACGTACGTTCGGTGCAATTTTCAGCAGCGAAGCGAAGGTTGTACCAGCCGGCAGATCTTCAATGATCTGTTTGGTGATGTTTGTGTCTAATCGGGTCGTGCCGATGTCGATCTGGACAGCACTGTCCGAAATAACATCGACGACGTTATCGCCGACCGCTCCGACGGCAAGCTGGAAGTTCGCTGCGGCGCTTTTGTCAACGACGACGTTTACTTCCTGCCTGACGGTACCGAAGCCGGTTCCGGTCGCGGTGACACTGTAGGTTCCTGATGGAACCTGTGAAAATAGAAAGTAGCCATTGCTGTCGGTGGTCACGGTCTGGTTATAACCAACCGTGCTGCCCGTCGCCGAAGCCGTAACGGTTGCGCTTGGAACAGCGGCTCCGTTCGGATCGGTAATGGTACCTTCAATATTTCCCGAGGTTTTCTGTCCGAATGCCATTGCCGTGAAGCAAAGCACCAGAGAGAGGACCCCGGTCATAAACTTAAAGTTTTTACTCATTTTATTCTCCTTGAATAAAGTACTGATTTTTAAATGACAATGCGGGTTGTGGGATGACGCTATCGAACGATAACGAAAAATCCGCACCTACATGCTGGTAATTAGAGCAAATTCAAAGCCATTAACGAGCTTCTTAGAAAACTTCTTGTAAGCTACTTAAAATAGTATAGTTAAGCAAGCGGCGGGTATGCAATGAAGATAGCCTCAATAGCTTAAAATTTCCAATTTCTTGCAAATAATTCACTATTATGGATTTTTATGTTTAACAATCTTAAAAATTGAGAAGGTGTCCGAGCTTTTCCTTTTTGGTCTTTAAGTAGTGAGCGGCAGGTTCTTCGGTTTGGATTTCTATTGGGATGCGTTCGACGATTTGGAGACCGGCTTCTTCGAGAGCTTTAAGTTTGTCGGGGTTGTTTGAGATTACGCGGACGTGGCAAAGGCCGATGTCGAAAAGGATTTCGGCGCATTGCTGGTAATTTCTTCCATCGATGGCAAAGCCGAGTGCTTCGTTTGCTTCTACGGTGTCTGCTCCTTCGTCCTGCAGGGCGTATGCACGGATCTTGTTTATGATGCCAATACCGCGACCCTCTTGCTGTTGATAGACGATGGCTCCGCGGCCGTCGGATTCGATCATCCGCATTGCTTCGTGAAGCTGCGGGCCGCAGTCGCATTTGATGGAGCTGAATACGTCGCCGGTCAGACATTGCGAATGGATTCGGACGAGCGTCGGGATGTCGGGACGCATCTCGCCTTTATAAAGGAGTACGAATTCTTCGTCGCTGGTCAGCGAACGATAGCCGGCAATTCGAAATTCGCCAAACTGTGTTGGCAGCTTGGCAGACGCAACCCTCTCGACGGATATCATGCGGCCGACGGGAGGACAATCGTGAATGCTTTCTATCAAGCTGAACGTCTCCAATTTAAATTTTCTCCTTGATCTAAGAATTATAACTCTAAAAATGAACTAATAGTAAACTGAAATTCGCTTACGGAGTTCTTTTAGTTTCATAAACAGAAAAACGCGGCCGGTTGTGAATTCCCATTATTCACAAACAGCCGCGTTTTGCTCAATCGATCAAAGAATTAATCTTTCGTTTCCTTATCTTTCTCCAAATCCTTCTTTTTGTCTTCTTCTTCGTTATGGGCGAACACAGCTCCGTCGCTGGTTCCGAAAATTCGCGACAGCAGACCGCTCAAGACGGCTGAAACCTTTACGGGCTGGTGATTTTCCGGAATCGGGCTAATAACTTCGTTCTCGGCAAATGCCAGATCAAGGCGGACGAGATCAGCCGTAATATGCCGGCAGAATGAGCAATCGATAAGATGGCCGATTATGGGCCTGGCTTCGCGTTCGTTGAGATTTCCCTCGACAAACGCGGCTAGCGCGTCTTCATCAAGGTGCGAGCCTTCAGCGGCTGAAATCTTGCTCGACGGACGAGACTTAAGATAACCATCCATCAAACCCTGTATTTTTAAGTCCTCAGCCTCTAATTTTCCCATGTTCTCCATGATAATTCCCGCCTCCTGTAGAGCAGACGTAACAGCGGGTTAACATTTGCATAACTATTTCCACCCGCGATTCCAATGGGGCTTTGATACTTACTTTAAAGGCTAGGTTGTCGATAGATTTCTGAAAAGGTTACTTCCGGCCAGGTCTTGTGTGGCAAGCTCGATGCAGATGTCAATCTCAGCGGCGGTGAGGCCGTTTTTTGTATGCAGTTCGTCGCGGAAAAGCTGGAGAACCTTTGCGTAGCTCTTTTCCAGCCATCGCATGATCGTCGATTCATGAATGCGTCCGGCCGGGTTCTTTTCGCGGGTTTGCGACTTCCGCTGGAACCAGCCTCTCAGCGGCGATTCCTCGTTCTCAACAAGCCGTGCAATTTCGCGGAGCTTCAAATTTTCGACGTGGTAATAAAGCAGCAGCAGCTTTTCGTGATCGTCAAGCGACGCAAAAGCGGCGTCGAGCGAGGTGACGGTCGCCTTTCGGTAACGCTCCCTCGCAAGATGATCGATCATGTCGTCTTCGCCGCCCGGAGCAGGTTCCGCAAAACTCGCGTGGGCCGTGCCTTCGCCGACATTTTCGGTCATTTCATCCAGCGATACCTCATCGTGACTCTGCCGGTGCAGATCGACAAGCGAATGCCAGATCACCGTCCTAAGCCAGCCGCGCAGCGAACCCCGGCCGCTATATGTCGCAAATTTTGAAACGCGTTCCCCGTCAACGATCCTCGTGCCGTAAAGCTCGACATAAACGGTATCGATCACTTCCTGGGCATCGAGCTCGGTTTTCGCTAAATGCCTTGCAACGCGTTCAAGGTAAGAACGATGCTGCTGGTCGAATTCCCACCATGCACGCTCGTTGCCGCTCGCGCACGCCAGCGCCATAAAAAGATCGTCAGCCTGTATTTGATT
>JANMSP010000301.1:0-1593 GCA_031389475.1 Pyrinomonadaceae bacterium | reverse complement strand
TGAAGCTGCTTCAGAAGTTTTGTTCGGCGACCCCCACTTAATCACAAAAATTGACTGCGCCGAATTTCAGCATTCGCACGAGATCGCCAAGCTCATCGGTTCGCCTCCGGGATACCTCGGACACCGTGAAACTTCACCGATGCTGACGCAGGAAAATTTAGATAAAGCGCATACCGACGAAAACAAACTGACCTTTGTTTTGTTCGACGAAATCGAAAAGGCTTCGGACGCGCTGTGGCAATTGCTTTTGGGGATTTTAGATAAGGCGACGCTGACTTTAGGCGACAATCGCCGCGTTGATTTCTCGAAAACCGTCGTCATTATGACTTCCAATCTCGGAGCGCGTGAAATGTCGGAAATGATTTCCGGCGGCATTGGTTTCGCGCCGACGAAAACGAATAAACTGGCAGACGATAATGAAATTGACACGAAAATCTATCGCACCGCTCTGGAAGCCGCGAAACGTAAATTCTCGCCGGAATTTATGAACCGCATCGACAAGGTGGTTGTTTTCCGGAGTTTGAAGGAACATCACCTCCGCAGGATTCTGGAAATTGAACTCGCTTCGGTGCAGGACCGCATTACCGAATCTGCCGGAACGAAATTCGTCTTTGAATGCACTGTCGCGGCAAAGGAATTTTTGCTTAGCGAAGGCATCGATCTGAAATACGGCGCACGTCATTTGAAACGCTCTATCGAACGGTTTCTCGTTTATCCGCTGTCGAACCTTGTGGCGACACAGCAGGTCGAAACGGGCGACTTTGTCCTGTCGGATTTCGATACCGAAAAAGGCGTGCTGAGCTTTACCAAACAATCCGGCAAGATGATAATAAGCGATCTGCCCGAAGAAGGAATAGATGACGAGCCGCTGACATTGTCGGATGCGGTCGGTATTCCGCTCCCGCAAACGCAAGTTTCGGCGGGGATGAGCAAATCGAAGGGCGAAACCAACGACGTCTAAATATTTCCCTAATTCACAACTACTTGAGGAACGATCAAATCGTTCCTCTTTTTTGTTTAGAGTGCACGCTGAAGATTTCTAGAGTATTGTCCATCAACCAGCGGCTATGCCGCTCTATTTGCGGAAAAGCTATGCTTTTCCGCTAGGCTATCGAAATTATCCCGCGGCTATGCCGCCGCCCTGACCTACGCAAGAGCGGCGGCATAGCCGCGGGTTCTTCCCCACAAAAACCCGGAAAAGCACAGCTTTTCCGCAAATAGACGGGCACAGCCCGAAGATCTGACTTAATCTTTGATTTACAAGCTAGATATGAATAAACGTAAGCGGGCATTCTAAACCTCAGCCTTCCCAATTCATCGATCTTTTCACGGCCTCATTCCATTTATCCCGCAAAGCTGCCGATTTCTCACCCGTCATCTGCGGCTCGAATCTTCTATCTTCCTGCCAGTGTTCTTCGAGTTCATCACGCGATTTCCAGAATCCGACCGCCAGCCCAGCCAAATAAGCCGCGCCGAGAGCCGTCGTTTCCGACGTTTTCGAACGCACGACCGGAATCCGCAAAATATCGGCCTGAAACTGCATCAACGAATCGTTTTTAACTGCTCCGCCATCGACACGAAGCTCCGGCAATC
>JANMSP010000285.1:0-7642 GCA_031389475.1 Pyrinomonadaceae bacterium | reverse complement strand
AATTGCCGTTCGCATTTCGGAGGTCGGCCGAAAAACGGCGTCTACGTCTTTTGTGGCGGGACGTGCATCATAAACCAAACACATTACCGCGCCGCCGTATAGAGAGACCTCGCCCTTTATATCCATTAGGCGAAGTTCGTCATTCAGCTCGGACAGGTATTGTGTTATCTCCATAGAAGTCATTATTTACCGCTCATAATAAGTTTTGCTATGGTTTGAAGCTGCATGTTTGACGTGCCTTCGTAAATCGCGCCGATCTTCGAATCGCGCCAGAACTTTTCTACAGGGTAATCTTTTACATAGCCGTAACCGCCGTAAAGTTCGATGGCTTTTGATGATACAGCTTCCGCACAGCGGGATGAGTAGAGCTTGGCGATGGCGGCTTCTTTGAGGAACGATTTGCCGGCATCTTTTAGTCGGGCGGCGTTATAGACGAGCAGCCGCGTGGCTTCGATCTCGACGGCCATTTCGGCAAGCTGAAATTGTACGCCCTGGAAACTGCCTATCGACTGGCCGAACTGCTCGCGTTCCTTTGTGTATCGCAGGGCGTTTTCATATGCTCCCTGGGCGATTCCGAGCATTTGGGCTCCGATGCCGATGCGGCCTTCGTTTAGAGTTTCGATGGAAACTTTATAGCCTTTGCCGACTTCGCCGAGGACGTTTTCCTTCGGCACTTCGCAATTGTCGAGGATCAATTCAGTTGTAGAAGATGCCCGGATGCCGAGCTTGTCTTCCTTTTTGCCGACCGTAAAACCTTCAAAACCTTTTTCGACGATAAACGCTGTGATGCCTTTGTATCCCGCGGCGGGATCGATGGTCGCGAAAAGAACGAAGATTTCGGCTTCGTTGCCGTTTGTGATCCAGAGTTTCTGGCCGGTGATTTCGTAACGATCGCCTTTATCAATGGCTCGAGTTTTTAATGCAAAGGCGTCAGAGCCGGACGAAGCTTCCGATAGTGCATATGCTCCGACTTTGCCTTCCGCGAGCTGCGGTAGGTATTTTCTCTTCTGCTCGTCGTTCGCCCAACGCATAAATGCGTTAGTTACAAGCGTGTTGTGAACATCGACGAAAACTGAAACCGACGCATCGACGCGGGCGATCTCCTCGATTGCCAGGATAGCATTAAAAATCGTCGAACCGGCACCGCCGTATTCTTCCGGCGATTCGATCGCCATCAGGCCGAGCTCGAAACATTGCTTTATCAGATCGGGATCGAGTTTCGATGCATGTTCCATGGCCTCGACACGCGGCAAAACTTCGCCTTCGGCAAATTCACGGACTGATGCTCGAAATAATTCTTCTTCTTCTGATAAAACGGTCAGACCGCTGTTTGTTAAAACCTGTGCTGTTGCTGTACTCATATTATTTCTTTATACGATTTTGTGATTTCAGTTTAGATAAAATACCATTCTAATCAAGCCAAAAGGCAAAGGCAAAAGCAGTGAGTTCCGAAACAAACCTCGAAAACGCAGGCAGCGGCCCGCAATCCATTTCACCTAAACATATAAACCGGCTTAAAATCCTCGGCCTTTTTTTGACAGCCGTCGGAATCGGGCTTTTCTCGTATTTTGTCTATTCGGTCGGCGTTAGCGAAATCGCGGGAAATGTACAACGGTTCGGCATTGCCGGATTCTTGATTATACTGGCGATCTATTTTGCACGTATCCTGATGCGTGCCGCCGCGTGGAGGCTTTCGGTTTACGAGCCGTATTCATTACGGTTGCGGGACACAGTACCTGCCGTAATAATTGGTGAAGCGATGAGCAGCATGCTGCCGTTGGGTATTTTGATCAGCGGAACGGCTAAGGCCATAGCGGTGCGAAAACGTGTTCCGATTGTCGTCGGGCTTTCGTCGGTTGCGACCGAGAATCTTTTCTACAGCTTCACGACCAGCGTTTTTCTAATACTTGGTGCGTTCGTTTTCGCCCGCGGCTTTGAGCTGGAACGAGGCTGGATAATCACCATCAATATTTTGATCGGTGCGCTTGTCGGCTTGTTGATTCTCGGGATAGCGATGATCGTCAGGCAGTGGCACTTTGCAAGCGAAGTATGCGAATGGATATACCGTCGCAGTTTCGCAACGCGGTTACTGGAGAACGGACGGCTGGATGTGCGTCTCTTCGAAAATTTTATTTACGGATTCTACCGCAAATATCCTAAGCGTTTTTTGCCGATCTGCCTGCTCGAATCCGCTTTTCACATTCTCGGCATTATAGAAGTCTTGTTCGTCTTGAGCCGCATTTCGGAATCTGCGCCGCAGTTTCTCAATGCCTTCGTGCTCGAATCGGTAAGCCGTCTGATTTCAATAGTTTTCAAGCTTGTTCCCTTTCTGGTCGGGGTGGATGAAGCCGGAGCTCAATTTGTCGCCGAGACTGTCGGAATCGGAGCTGGCATTGGTATAACTTTGGCGATCATACGCAAAGGCCGGGTGCTTTTCTGGACGGCTATCGGCCTGATATTTATCATTAAACGCAATATTTCGCTTCGTGAGATCGTGAATGCAGATGGCAAAAGAAGATAATTGCTATGTGGCCATCACTTTTTTACAGCTGCCACTAACCTTATCGGGCCGGATATCTGTTCCGCTTTAATAAATAGTGGCTTCGTTTCGTAAAACCTTCCATCTTTGAGCTGACCGATAGCGTAAATTTTATAATCAAAACCAGAGTAAATTGGAATTATCGACTTTCCTTCTTGGTCTGGAAAGGCATATCTTGGAGAATCCCCTTTTATTCTTTCGCTAGAGGTCATGTAGTAAACAGCCGGTTTATCAATGGCCTCTCCGGTTTCCCACACCACTTCAACGATAGTTTTCTTTAAATCTGGTATTGGGAAGAGTTTCAAATTTACATTGTTTAATTTCTCAGCTAGGCCCAATCTAAATATTTGAGCTTCGGATGAATTGAAAGTTTCTCCAAAATAATAATTTGTGAATGGGGACGTGTTTTGATTGGCAGCAATATTCGGATTCACCGAAAGTTTATAGTTGCCTGGCGGAATTCCCTTAAGTTCATAATATCCATTCGTGTCGGTTTCAGCGCTTGGAATATAGAGGTATGGGCTATATTCCAAGTTACCAATATAAATTCTAACTTTATGAACCGGTTTTCCGTCCGACGCTACGATTCGCCCGCTTATTCTACCGTCAATCTGTGCGTTGAAATCGTATTCCGAACAGCTTGGAATCCCGGTACTTATTTCCCATTGATCTTTGAACACGGTCAGTCCATCGGGTAAAAAGATTTTTAATCTGTGGCGGCCTTCAGGCAATTCATCGAATCGGTACTTACCGTCGCTGTCAGTATAAGCTTCTCTCTGCCTGGCGGCTTTTTTCGGTTCAACGAATTTATCCCCTTTTTTGATAAGATCAGTAAAAATAACCACCTTTAAATTTTGAAGTGGAATTTAGGGTGGATTTTCTTTGTTAGTTCGTTGCTCAACTTTTCCATAAATCGAAGAAACAGGCTTTCCTGCTGCCAAAAGCCTTATAAACTCCAGCTCTTGGGCAGCATATTCCAGTAATGTAGTTCGACTGCAAAGGCGGACATTTAATTGATTGTTAGCTTTATCCCGTTTAGCGTAAACAAGATAAGTCTTTCCGACGTGGAAAGTAGCATCGCAGACACCTTCACTTGAAACAATTTCCTCCTTTAAATTGGTTCCTTTGAAAGATTCGTCCACGCTTAGCTTTATATTGATTCCGTACGGATTGGCGGATTTTACGATCTCTTTAGCTATTCCTATAAATACCGCGTCTGCTCCATTAAAAACGGCGCACGGAGAGTTCGACGATTTGCACTTGCAAGCCATCACGCTCTCCAAACCCACTATAAAAATGAAAAGAAAGAGAGTGAAAGAAACCGATACTGCCTTTATCATAACTTTTCTTCAATATTAGAACGATCAGCTTTTGCCTAAATTGCAGCAAAAAAAATTTTAGAAAGGCCAAAAGACCGGAACTAAAAGAATCGATACTATAAACGCGATTATCGTTAAAAGCGTGCCGATCTTGACGAAATCCATGAAACGATAGCGGCCGGGCGTGTAAACGAGGACGCAGGCCGGTTCGAGCGGCGTGATGAACGAGAACGATGCGGCGAAGGTGACGGCGACTATAAAAGTTCTGGGATTGAGGCCGAGCGCGATTGCCGTTTTAACAGCAATCGGAAGAACGACGAGCGCCGCCGCTTGGTTCGACATTGGCTGAGTAAGTATAACCGTTAAAAGAAAAAATCCGGCGAGTACGGCAGTCGGGCCGTACTCGCCGACGTAATCCTGAATATAACCGGCAAGAAAAAGGTCTGTGCCAGTTTTCTCCATTGCTACGCCAAAGCTCATCATGCAGGCGATAAGAACTAGCAGGCGAAAATCGATGAGCGAGTACATCTCGGAATAGCGAACGGTTTTAGTCGCCAGAAGCAGCATCACGCCGAGCAGCACGCACACCGCAAGCGGAATATCGAAACCGATCACGATTTTGGAAAGCGAGAGCGTTAAAAACAGAAAAAACGCAGCTATCGCCCATTTTCGTTTCTCGAGACGCATGCTGCTGGCCGAAACATCCTCCAAAAGAAGCATTTCTCCCTCAACGACCAGCGGTTCGATCTCAGCCCGCGTTCCCTGTACGAGCAAAACATCGCCGAATTTTAGCGTTACGCTGCTCAGCTTTTCGATAAAGGTTTCACCGTGGCGGTTTATTGCGAGTACCGTAAGATCGTAATTCTGACGAAAGCCGACACTTTTCAAACTTTGTCCGACAAGCTGCGAATATCGCATGACCATTACTTCGAAAAGCTCTATATCCTCACCTTCAAGCAGGTTGTCATTCAGCTTGAAATCCGGTTTGATCTCTAATCCGACCTCTTCCTTAACCAGTAAAATGCCATCTATCGTGCCTTCGACGATCAAAAGATCACCCGCTTCAATACGCTCGTTCGCCCGCGGTGAGATCGTGCGCTGGTCACCGCGAATGATACCTAGAATATTCAGTTCGAGTTCGGCATTAATGTGGGATTCACCGATTGTTTTACCGACGAGGCGTGAATTCGGCAGCACCAGCAGTTCGGAGATGTATTCGCGGATGCTGTAGTCATCGGTCAGGGACGTGCCGCCGCCATGATTAGGCAGCATTTTCCGGCCGATCAGGAGCATGTAGAACATGCCCGCCGCGAAAATCACGATGCCGACCGAGGTAAGCTCGAACATCGAGAATGGCTGCTGCCCGTAACGCACTATCGCGCCGCTGACGGCAAGATTCGTCGAGGTTCCGATCAATGTGCAGCTGCCGCCGAGAATCGCACCGAAGGCAAGCGGCATCAGCAATTTTGACGGAGCGACCTTCGCTTTTGCCGCAAGGCCGATAATGACCGGCAAAAACATTGCGGTCGTCGTAGTATTCTTCAACACCGACGCCGATGCGGCCGCAACCGTCATGATCAGCGCGATCAGTATAAATTCATTGTCGCCCGCTATCCGGTGAAGCCTTCGCCCGATCAAATCCACCAGTCCGGTTTTTATCAACCCGCCGACAAGAATAAAAAGCCCGGCGATCGTAATAATAATATCGTTACCAAATCCAGCAAAGCCTTCCTGCACAGTCAGCACGCGCGTCATTACCAGCGCAATGACCAATATGATGCCTACGACATCAACAGGGAACTTTTCAGTCGCGAATAGCGCGATGGCCACAACCAGCAGGATGAGCGTAATCGCAATTGGAGACATTGTTGGCAAGCATACAAAGTTTTGTCGCGTTTGAAAAGGAAACGACGAATTGCGGAAAAAAGGACAGCACCTTTCGGAACTGTCCTGAAGAAGAAGAAGATGGATGGAGCGGCTGAGCAGCCGGTTTGAATTCGTCGGTTGCCGATCTTGCAAAATGGGTACGACTGCAACTGGGACGAGGCAAATTCGAAGGTAAACAGATTTTCAGCGAACAGCGTTCGTGGGAAATGTGGCAGCCCTATCTCGCCACTCCGATCAGCGAAGCCGGTTTGAAATATTCTCCGACGCGACATTTCAGCGGCGTCGGCATGGGATGGTTTTTATACGATTATCACGGGCGAAAAATCATCAATCACAGCGGCAGTCTTGACGGAATGCTGTCATATACAGTACTCGTGCCGGAAGAAAATCTCGGTTTTGTCGTCCTTACAAACAGCGAATCGCCAGCGTTTGCAATCATGGTGAACAAAATGCTCGACGTATTCGTGAATGCTCCGAAACGGGGTAGGAACGCCGAAGCGATTGACCGTGGAAAACAAAATAAGGACGCCGGCGACGATGAGGTCAAAAAGGCCGATGCAGCACGAATCGCAAATACGAAGCCGAGTCTTACGCTTTCTGCTTATGCCGGAACATACTCGGATGATCTTTACGGCGCTGCAACGGTGACTGAAGAAAACGGAAAACTGGTGCTGAGGTTCGGGCCGTCGCCGAATTTTGTTGCCGATCTTGAGCATTGGCCCTACGATACTTTTCAGATCAAATGGCGGCCATCGGTCGCGTACAATATCCCACGCGGCTTCGTGACCTTTACTATCGATAAAAGCGGAAATACTGAAGACCTCAAGATCGATCAGCCGAATAACGATTTCTGGTTTTACGAACTTGATCTTAAAAGGGTAAAATAGTATTGAAAACCTCGACAAACTTGTGTTTCGCGTGTAGAATCGCCTGTAAAGCAAGCAGTACCCAAGCTAAATCAAACGCGGAGGATCAAGTTTTATGGCCAAGAAATGGAAATTGAAAGATAGTAGCGGTAAGACGCTAACAATTACGATTGCCGAAAAAGGTCTGGGAACGGAACAATATCCAGCCGAAAAATCGGAAGCCTCGGCGAGTTTAACGGATGCCCCGACAGAATCGCAGGAAGAGATAATTCTCGAAAGCAGCTCGCATATACTAACTATCACAATTGCCGAATAGTCCCATTTACAAGGAGAATTGATTTTATGTCAAACGAAGAAGAAACCCCCGAAACCGGTGAAGAACGAGAAGCGAAACCAACCATAACCATCGCCGAAAGAGATTCGCCCACATCGGACGCGAAGCCGACCATTACCATCGCAGAAAGGACCGAGAAACCTTAGTTTTCGGCCGAAATTATTTTAGGAGAATTTTTAAGTAAATGTCAGAAGAAGCAGTAAAAACCGCAGAAGCGGCAGAAGAGACAGAAACACAGCAGCCAACAGCGGAAGCCGCACCAGCGGAAACCCCGGCTGAACCCGAAGATGTTCATTATCAAGCTGTCGAGAAAGAAGGTTCGGTAACCGCGATCTGGGAAATGCAGGGCCAAAAACACCTTCGCACGATCGACCCGCGTTCAATCGAAGGCAAACAGATTCTCGCACTCTTTGAAACAGCAGCGTAAAAAGTAACGCCAGTACAAAAGATTCGGCGAAGTGGAATGTTGGAGCTACTGGTTGCCGGGATATGGTATGAGACTAAATATCTCATGCGAGGCGGGCATCAGCTTTTTCCCGTCGATTTCGGCTATTTGGACTACCCCGATTCCTGCGGAGGTCAAGAAAACCGCATCCGCGTTACCAATTGATCTGGAGCCCTCCCGCGATTCGAAACACTCCGTGTTTTCCAGTATATACTCCCGTGTCGTTCCGGGGACACACCCTGTTTCCAGTGG
>JANMSP010000267.1:0-1524 GCA_031389475.1 Pyrinomonadaceae bacterium | reverse complement strand
AGCGTTGGCTTTTATTCTTCCCTGCCGCGCCGCTAATGTCGCGCCGTAATCGGCATCGGCTTTGACGGCGGCGGATGAAAGTATCAAAAACTTTTTCGCACAATTTGATAAAGCGGCGATTTCCGGCAGCAAAACCAATTTGGATGCAATGATAATTGCGGGTGAAATTCCCAGATTTTCAGGCGGCATCGCCGGAGCGCAGGAATGGCAAACGAAAGTTTTACAAATTGATAAGACTGACATTGATAATGCTTTGGTAGAGACGAATCTAAATATCAAGTTATTAAATAAAAATGCCGAGAGCGGAACGGCGGTTTTTCGATTAGTAAAAGTCGGCACTAACTGGAAGTTGAGCGGCGTGGAAGTTTTTGAGGTCCGGTAAATTATTAAAGATGAACGAGAACAATCTAACGGCTGAAATTGTTGAACGCGCCAAAAAAATCAAGTTGCTTTTAATGGACTGTGATGGCGTTCTGACGGACGGGAGACTTTATTATACAGAGAACGGCGAGCAAATGAAGGTTTTTAATGTACGCGATGGACAAGGTATCGTCTCGTGGCACAAAGCGGGTTTTAAGTCAGGAATAATCTCAGGCAGAGACGCGCAAAAAATTTTAGAGGCACGGGCAATCGAACTCGGAATGCACTACATCAAAGCCCGTTCGCACGATAAAGTGAAGGATTTTTTGGATATTTTACAAGATGCAAAGGTCAATCCTGATGAAGTAGCATATATTGGCGATGACATCGGAGATATTTGCTTAATGCAGAAAGTTGGATTGCCTATTGCGGTCGCCGATGCTGCCTCGGAAGTTCTGCCACACGTTATTTATAAAACTAAAACGAAAGGCGGTTCGGGGGCAGTTCGGGAGTTAATAGACTTAATGTTAAGCGCAAAAGAAATTTTCCTTCAGTGAGGCAACTTACTATTTATCATATGCGTCTCAGTCTTTCGCTCGAAATTGAGCAGTGAGTTCTTTTGACAAATTTATACATCTTAATTCAGCAAGAAACAGTAAGCTTAAGAAATTCAGTATTGTTGAAAGCGTGATTTATATGCTTTGAAATCTTTTTGAAAAAAAGTTTCAAGTGCGCTTGACAAGTTTAAGTCAGATGTATAAATTAGGTGATTGCCGTTACGAAAATTTCTTAGCAAGAAAAAAGAATGTTAAAAAGTTTCGTTGGGCAGTTGACAAAGAGTTTTGTTTGAGTATAATCGAAAGTTCGCCTCGTAGTTTAGATGGCGAAAACGAGACAGAATTTTTGATGTTTGAAAACTAGATATGCGAGTCCATGTGTTAATTCAACACGGTTCAATTTATGTTGAACCAACGAACAACAAAAGCTAGTAATAACTTTTTAACGAGAGTTTGATCCTGGCTCAGAATCAACGCTGGCGGCGTGCCTCAGACATGCAAGTCGAACGATTAAACTTTCCTTCGGGGAAGAAATAAAGTGGCGCACGGGTGAGTAACACGTAAGTAATCTACCTTTGAGTGGGGAATAACGTTCGGAAACGGACGC
>JANMSP010000266.1:0-4927 GCA_031389475.1 Pyrinomonadaceae bacterium | reverse complement strand
AATTGCCTTGCGGTTTCAAAGCTTTTATTGTCCTTATCGTAGTAACCGAGATCGAAATACGCATGTCCGAGTCCGATATGTATATCGCGGTCATCGGGATTGATTGCGTTTGCCCGTTCGAGCAGGCGGAGGGCGGATGAAAGTATCTTGGCGTCCTTCTTCATTGCTGAATATCGGTAAAGGGCCAATCCAAGATTCTTTTGAAACTGGAAATTACCCGCCTTCTGATCGGCCTCGGCAATTTTCTCTTGAATTTCTTCGTCGGAGAGAGTTGCTTGGGAAGCATCCCTGGTTTGGATGGCCTGTGCTTCTTTCAAGCGATCGTTCTCCCTTTTGACTATGTCGATCTCGCCGCGATTAAAAGCGTTGGCCAGCAAAAAACCTCCGCTAAAACTTAGTACTATTGCGAATATTGAAACCCAAAGTGACCTTTTACTCATTCACGGCAATTTTAACAAATTAAAGCCCAAAGAAGAAAAACGCTGCCTTCTAAAAGACAGCGTTTATGTATTTACTTCGGTAGTCATCTACCAAATATCTTCCCATCCTAAGTAGTCAAAATCCTATGCAAGTCTATTTGTTTTTGTCTTCACCGGGAAGAAACGGCAGGTCTTCGGATCGCCTGCGCGGAAGCGGATCGGTCGAACGCCTGCGGGGCAAGGCGGTCGTCACTCGGCGATCGACGCTACCAGCCGGCAATCCTTTACCATGTACGGCTTCCACCAAAATTCGGGTGATTTCCTGGGAAAGAGTTCGATGCTCGGCGGCGGCACGGCGGCGCAGAGATTCCTTAAGTTCGTTCGGAACATACGCTCCGATAAATACGCCTTTTCGGTTTGCCATAATTGGGGGATTTTCTCCTCAAATTAAAAATGCCAGAAGCGCCGGAACCGGCCTGTAAGCCGAATCTTGTGCACCGCTAATAGCGGGCGGCAATCATTCATCTAGGCCTTCGGTTACCCAAAGGCTCGAGCGACCTACCCGGAAACGCTATCCGGTTTTCACCGAATGCTCGGGCGGGCAGCCCAATTCACGTTTCCCTATTTGGTCTTGCACCACGAGGAGTTTACCCGGCCGCGCTGTGTTACCACACACGCCGGTGAGCTCTTACCTCACCGTTTCACCCATCACCCCTTTCGAGGCTGGTTTGTTTTCTGTTGCACTTGTCGTCATCCGGCTTTACCCGGACGCCCGGACGTTATCCGGCTCGTTGCCCTATGGTGTTCGGACTTTCCTCTTTCTTTCAAAAGCGACTGCCCGGCCTGCTCCGGCGCCCTGACTGTGCAAGTATAGCAAAGAATGTTAAACATTAAAACCGTTGGCGATTGTATACTTGACGCAAGGTAGATTACTTGTTATTATACTTGTATGCCGAATCGCTTTCATCATCTAAATCATTATCATCATTCGGGTTCGGCTTCTTTTGCGATTCTTTCGCAACCTTTTTCAGCTTTTCTACAACTTCCTTTGGAAATAGAAAGTTCATTGCTTCCTCGGTAGTCATATCGAGCGGTTTCTTTTGTTCGTCTTTTTGAGTATTCATATGAGTTACCAACCAACAGTTAGGCACGAAATGGATTTAATGGAACTGATGCTTCAATTCGGTTCCGATGATAAATGCCGCGAATACCTCGAAGCACTCCGCTTTCCTGATGGTGTCTATTGTATCAGGTGCGAATCAAAGAAAATCTCTCGCATAATCAAGCGTAATCAGTTCGCTTGCGATGCCTGTAATTATCAATTCTCGGCAATGGCCGGAACAATCTTTCACGATACGCATTTACCTTTAACCAAATGGTTCGCCGCTGTCTATTTGATGTGCGAATCCCGCAAGGGGATTTCTGCAAATCAGTTAAAGCGAACTCTCAAGGTCGCGTACAAAACCGCTTGGTATCTTTGCCATCGCATTCGTAAAGCGGTCGAAACGAATGAGGAAATAAAACTTTCCGGCACAATCGAAGTAGACGAAACCTACATCGGCGGTAAATCCCACAATATGCACGCTGACGTTCGTAAACGCCGCAATATAGGTGCCGCAGGTGTCGGCAAGGCTATCGCAATCGGAGCCTTAGAGCGTGACGGTGAAGTCCGTTTGAAGTCAATCAAAACGCGAGATCGCGAAGTGCTTCACGGTTTTATCCGTGCCCAACTTTCGAGAGATGCCGAACGTGTCGTAACCGACGAGTTCCCAAGCTATGACGGCATAGATCAAACCGGAATCGGACACGAAACGGTAAATCACAAAATCAAAGAATATGTACGCGGCGACATTCACACCAACGGGATCGAGAATGTCTGGTCGCTATTTAAAAGATCAATCGTTGGTTCGTTTCATCACATCAGCGATAAGCATCTTGACCGCTATTTAGATGAATTCGAGTTTCGCTTTAACAACCGTGATAACCCTTATTTGTTCCGCGATACGCTTTTAAGGCTTATCAATTCTGAAAACTTGGAATACAAAGATTTGGTCAAGAAATCCTAGTTTTGGTCAGAAAGAATATTCGCCCGAGGGACAGAATCGCCATTCATACCGGCCATTTTCAGCGTCGGGCCCGAAGTGCCCGGAAGTGCGTTTAGGTCAAACGGCTGACTTCGCCGAACGCGCATGGGTGTTGCATCGAAAGCCATATAATGTTCGGCTGTGTGACTACGAATCCCAGCTACTAATCTGTCCATATCCAGACTGGTCATTGTTTCCGAAAATACCAGATACGTAGTCATATCAAATTTTAAGCATTGATGTGCCTTTAAATCCGCACCAACCATTCCTCCAGCGGGAGAAAAAGCTTGTGTATGGATACGCTCTTGAATGGTGCGAGTTGCTAGGGTTTGGCCATCCACCAATACCCGCATTACTGTTGACATACTTCGGATAGCGCACTCCAAAGAAAGAAAAATAAACTCGTCCTGTGGAATACCTGGGGCTCTTAATGAATATCGCTTACCTTTTGAATCCAAGATTTGAAACGTAAGCACGTCTTCTTCGTCCAGAAAAACAGACCACCTATTGCTCTTTTGCTTTCCATAATCAAACAGATATTTCTTTCGATTTTCATTCGTATTGAAGATACGCAGAATTGTATGAATTGAAAC
The DNA here is from genome assembly GCA_031389475.1 of Pyrinomonadaceae bacterium. Taxonomy (GTDB): domain Bacteria; phylum Acidobacteriota; class Blastocatellia; order Pyrinomonadales; family Pyrinomonadaceae; genus OLB17. Next base: position 1,831 of record JANMSP010000266.1, on the reverse strand, counting down.
CCCAGGATTTTTTTCGTAGACCGTTCTCGTTTTTGTTGTATCAAGCTTCGCGATTAGGTCAGCGATTTCCTTTAAATCTTTTTGAATCGGATCAATAAGCGGCTTCGCAAGCTTTTCGTGAAGATCAGCAAGGTTCTTATCCCTTAAATCCGTTTCGGCTTTTGCGATTTCAGCTTCGGTCAGTCCTATTTCGTTTGGGACTGGCTTTATTATTCGGCCGTCCCAAAAACCTTCACGCAACCTGCTTTGGACAAATTCGGTGGTGAATACCCAATAAATAAAGCAAGCAAGAGAAAAAAGCAGCATTAGAAACAAAGCCCAATCAGGAAAATATGTTCCCCACTTCTGATTAGCGATGTTAAATACGAGGCTCAACATAGACGGCCCCGCTGCAAGAGCAAGCCATCTTTTGCCGTGAACTCTGCTATCTGTGGACTGGGGATTGTCGGGCATCGCGCGCGATTATACACGGTTCTGTCCTCCGTGTCTTGCGTCAAGTATACAATCGCCAAACCGTTGTTACAAAGTTATTTCCGCGTCTAAGATTGGTAGTCATTCACTGAAATTTAGAAATTCAGCCGGAAATAAGTGGGACCAACGTTTACGGACATGTTCGGAGACAGTTTCTTCGATCTCTTCGACGGTGAGAAATTTTTCGATACTCTTTATCAATTCGCGGGTTTCTTCAAAGGCAACACCGCAAATCGCTCTGTGAACATTAGTTATCGAATTTGCATTCATGCTCAAATCGGTTGCTCCAAGACCGATCAGGATGGGGGCATAATACGGCGAACCCGCCATTTCACCACAAACGATCACCGATTTTCCCGCATCCAGGCCAGCGGAAATAACATTTTTGATTGACCGGATGACGGCTGGATGGAGCGTTTGAAACCAACCCGAAACAGCTTCGTTATCTCTATCGACACCGAGAATAAATTGAACTAAATCGTTTGTTCCCAGACATAAAAAGTCGGTTTCTTCAACAATTTCCTTTACCATTAGAACGGCAGATGGCAATTCGATCATCGCTCCTATTCGAGGGTTTCCAATGGCTTCTCGCTTTTTTAGCAAAGATTTCTTTTCATTTTCAAAAATTGACCTGAAAGCTCTCACTTCGGAAACACCCGAAATCATCGGCAGCACTATGTCGATCTTATTTTGAAACGATGCACGCAGCAGGGCTCGGATCTGCGTCTTTAACTGGTGCTGAAAGGCAAAACTGAGACGCAATGCCCGCAGGCCAAGCGCCGGATTTTTTTCGCGGGTTTCACTGTGATCGATGAGCTGGGAAACACTCAGGTCGAACGTGCGTATCTTGACCCCGCCATCGCCCGCCGCCGCGGCAATTTCCCGATATGCTTTGACCTGTTCATTTTCCGACGGAAATGCTTTTAACCGGTTAAATAAAAACTCCGAACGGTAAAGCCCGATTCCTGTGGCTCCGAGACGTTTTGCACGTTTATAAACGGAAGGAATATCGCAATTCGCCAGTATTCTAATTTCCCTGCCGTCAAGCGTTGTGGCCGGCCCGGTATATATAACGCCATCTTCAGTCGCAAGATTTTGATAATCTTTGGCCGCCGCGTTATATCTGTCAAGGGTCTGTTTTCCAGGATTGAGGATGATTTGCCCGTTATACCCATCGACGATAACCGTATCCCCGGTTTTTACCCTCCGAAGAATTTTTTTGACCCCCGTAACGGCCGGCACGCTGATCTCACGGGCGATGATGGAAGTATGCGAGGTCCAACCGCCGTTTTCCGTAATTACACCTTTGGGTAAGCTTCCGGCCAAACCCACAAGGCTTGATGGCTTTAATTCCGTCGCG
>JANMSP010000221.1:0-3040 GCA_031389475.1 Pyrinomonadaceae bacterium | reverse complement strand
TTCAGCTTGTCTTCGGCTCCAAGCGTAAAACAAGCTGAAGCTTGAACTCAGAACGTTACTTCGCCCATTCGTCCGTAATATGGACATCGACCTTTACCGGAACTTTTCTCACATATTCCTCGCCCGCCGAGCACATTGCTTTGTCCAATCTCACTGAAATATCTTCCGCTTCGGCGGCGTCACATTCGACGATAATTTCGTCGTGGACGATGTTGACGAGTTTTGCGGATGTCCCGGACATTTGATCGTGGAGCAGACGCATCGCCCGTTTCAGGATGTCGGCTGACGTGCCCTGGATCGGCATGTTGATTCCATTTCGCCGTGCCGAAGAGACCTGCTGGCGGTCGTTTTCATCGAATCTCAGCCGCATCATTCTCCTAGAAGCCGTTCGTGCCTGACGCTCCGCGACAACCTTGTTTCCCGACTCGCGCAAATATTTATCCAACCCTCTGAAAGTGCCGAAATACTTCCGCATCGTATTTTCTGCCTCGGTTTGGCCGAGGCCGGTCATAAGTGCAAACCTAGATGCTCCAATGCCGTAAACGATGCCGAAATTAAGGCGTTTGGCAAACGAACGTTGCTCGCCGGTAATGTCTTCGGGTTTGACGCCGAAAACCTGCGCCGCCGTGATCGTATGAAAATCCTGTCCGGAAACGAAGGCATTTATGAAATTTTCATCGTCCGAAAATTCAGCCAATATGCGAAGCTCAATCTGCGAATAGTCGGCGATGACAAGCTTGCGGCCTTCGGGAGCAGTAAAACAGCGGCGGTATTGCTCGTCGTGCGGTATCTGCTGAAGATTCGGATTCGAACAGGAAAACCGTCCGGTCGGAGCACCAATTTGGCGGAAATCAGCGTGAATTCTACCGGTTTTCGGTTCAATGAATTCGAGTATTTTTTCGCCAAAACTCGTCAGCGATTTTGCGACGCTGCGGTACTCCAATAATTTAGCCACCACCGGATACTCGGCGGCAATCGGCTGTAGTTCCCACGCCCGAGTCGTTCGCGGGACCGGCACGCCGAGGTTTAGCAATGCATCGGTCACCTGCTGCTGCGAATCCAGATTTATCTCGGAGCGGCCGAAGAGCGAAGCCTGGGCGACTCCCGCCGAAAGCAGGTCTTGAAGCTCATCAGCGGCTTTTGCCTGGGCGATCTTTACTCGTTCGAGCTGCTCACGCCAGCGAGAAGCTTCCAGGTAAAAGCCGTTCAACTCCATTTCGGCGATCGGCATTACGCATTCGAATTCGAGTTTTGCGACTCCTTCGAGATCGTCCGTTTTTAATCTGGCCGCGACCTGCTCGTGCAGCGGAACCATCACGGCGGCATCGCGAGCGGCGTATTCTATCTGCGACTGCGACAGTTCATTCGCGCTCCAATCGCTTATCTGCTGCGATTTATCGAGTTCGGCGGAAATAAAAAATTGAGCGACGTCGGCGAGCGAATGGCGGCGGTCCTGGTCGCCTGCGGCAATTAGCTGGCTGGCGAGATAAGTATCGAACACGCCGTTCAGCTCTGCTCCCAAATGATAACGAACCCATTTCGAATCGAATTTGGCGTTATGGGCGATCTTGGTTTGCCTGCCGTTCGACAGCAGTTCGCGAAGCGGCTCAAGTTCCGGCATCGTTCGCGTATCGCCTTTTTCCCTAAACGGTTTAAGATCGATAACCTGTGTATTCTTGCCGTCGCTTAGCTGGATAAGACGCAGATCGCCGCGATACGGATCAAGCTCGGTCGTTTCGGTATCAAAACCTAAAAATTCGGCGTTTGACAATCCACTGACTGCTTTCTGCAAACCCTCGGCGTCGCGTGCGACTTGAAAATATACTTCCATGGAAAAGTTAAAAGTTAAAAGTTAAAAGTGAATAGGTGATTGTATCTTTCTAACCGTAAACTAACAATGATTCAAACTTTGCTTCTTGTTTTTACTTTTAACTTTTCCCTTTTAACTTTCTTTCGTTTATACTTAGCCGAGTTTGCCTAAAGATGTTTTTGAACGTGTGAAAACGAGCAGACGATTGAGGATTTTAAGACCGTCCTATTAAAGAGGACACAGATTTTATAGGGTCGAGCACGGTTTCCGATTGAGAAATGGGTGCTCCCTGAACGAGAGAAAGCGGAATAACGCTTTTTTAAGAACTAGAAATTCCTGCGTGTGAATACATTCAAAGTCCATTTTTCCGGATCCACTTCCGGAAACAAGGCACAAAAAATTAAAAGCACCCGCAAAATCTGCTCCGCCGCGTAATTCGGCTGTTAGGTCTGTTCAATCCTTCCAATTCAACCAGTAAAATCTAGTCTTTAGGCCAACGTAGAAATACATTTGTAAGGAAAACTATATAAGTATGTCAAAAGAACTGATCATCAGCGTCAACGGACGCGAGAAGAAGATCGCAATTTTGGATAACGGCCGCGTGACCGAATTTTACATCGAACGCGGTGACGAGAACGCAGGGATTGCCGGAAACATTTATAAAGGCCGCGTGCAGCGGGTTTTGCCTGGAATGCAGTCGGCGTTTGTTTCCATCGGCCTTGAGCGCGATGCATTCCTATACGTTTCGGACTTCTTCGACGAAGAAGAAGAGATCGAACGCATCGTGATGGAGAAATCGAAAAAATCCACACCCGAAGAAGCAAAACGCGAGGCAAACGACCAGATCGACCGTGCACGCATCGACCGTGAAAAACAGATGGAAGCGGTGCAGGAAATTGCGGAGCCTCTGGAAGAAGGACGAGCGGAGACGATAGAAGACGAGGTAGAGGAATCCGAACCCCAGCAACGACAAGAGCAACAACCAGAAGGCGAACGCAAAGGCCGCAATCGCGGACGCGGACGCGGCAGAGGCGGACGGGATGCGAGGCCTACGGATGAACCGAAGGAGCAGGCCACACCGGTGATGGAGCTGGATGATTTCGGGTTCGAACGCATCATTGATGATGCAGACACAGGCGATATGTTCAAAGACGCCTATATTCAGGAAGCTATTGTCGATCGCGTACGTGCCATCGAATTCGATATGGAAGGAGTCGCGGCAGCCGAGGT
>JANMSP010000192.1:0-5285 GCA_031389475.1 Pyrinomonadaceae bacterium | reverse complement strand
CTTGCCGGTGAAGCCTTCGCACGCTGCGGCGCGCGCTTCGAGTTCTAGTCCATGGTGGTCCTTGAAATCGGCGAACACGCCGTCGACCGGTTGGACCTTGGCGGCGATCGCGCCTGCCAGCGTCAGCGAACGAGCAAGCTTGTATGTAAAGGCGAGGTCGCCATCCGCGCCATATTTGGAACTTGCGCCAAGCGCCGAGGATAAATCCTCGGCGCCCCAACTCATTGCGGCAAGGGGCGCCTTGGTTTCGCGATAGCTCGATAGCCCAAACAGGCTAGCGGCGGTTTCGGTAACGATGGCGTGGATGGGGACGTTGCCCGTGCGGTGTGCGATAAAGGTGACGTCGGCGCCGCATTCGGCCTTAGGCAGGACGATTCCGAACATGTCGGCCGAGGCAAGCAGTTTGAGATCGGCCTTGAGGTGCTCGCTGCCAAGCGGATTGATCCGTACCCACCAGCGCGGGCCACCTTCGCGCGGCGGAAGGTTCTTGAGCAATGTCCGCGCCGCAGCCTTGCGATCGGCGGCAACGCTGTCCTCGAGATCTAAGATGATCGCATCGGCGTCGCTGGCGAGGGCCTTGGCAATTTTCTTCTCGCTGTCGGCGGGGACGAACAGCCAGCTGCGCGGTGGCATGAGCGTCATGCCGACGCTTTTCGAATGAGCGCCGATCGGGTGCATTCGCACACTTTTTCGCCGCGCTGGTTGAAGCTGCGATGCGCCCAGGTGACGATGCCTGCTTCTGGCCGCGAGCCTGACGGCCGAACCGCGATGCATTCGCTTTCCGAGCGCAAAGTGTCACCGACGAACACCGGTGCGGGAAAGACAAGCTTGTCGTAACCCAGATTGGCGACGAGCGTGCCGAGCGTGGTGTCGCTGACCGAAACCCCGACCATCAGCCCGAAGGTGTAAATCGAGTTGACCAACGGCTGCCCGAATTCCGACGCTCCGGCGACCTCATGGTCGAGGTGCATCGGTTGCGGATTGTGAGTCAGCGCCGAGACCAGGACATTGTCGGTCTCGGTTACGGTGCGGGTGATGGTGTGGGCGACGCGATCGCCAACCTGCCATTCGTCGAAGAAGCGTCCTGCCATGCCCCTGTCCTAGGGCAGCGGACGCGACGCCTCAAGCGGCGGCGGCGAGCTTGGCCTTCAATTCACCCATCCCGATCCGTTCGATCGCATCGCGGCGGTTATCGGCACGAACGACATTGGCGATATGGCCGAGCATCTGGCCGACAATATCGACCGCCTGCAAGGCGACGCCATGGTCGGAAACGACCGCGAGGCTGGCCGACAATTCGTCGCCCATCTCCTCGAGCATATTGCGGGCGACGTCGAGCTCGGTGGCAAGGCGCAGGTCGAGGGAGGTGGGGACGCTGGACATGACCTTGATCTAAAAGCCATTTCGTTAAAAAGGCGTGAGGAGCAGTTCGGCAATCGATTGGGTGATGGCGTCGCCGTCGAGGCGATAAGCGGCATAGAGGTCGGAGAGATTGCCGGTCTGGCCGAACCGGTCGACCCCGAGCGGCGCGACTCGCTGACCAAGCACGCCGCCGAGCCACGACAGTGAGGCCGGGGCGGCGTCGCACAGGGTAACGAGCCCGGCGCCGGGGGCGAGGCGAGCGAGCAAGCCTTCGACATGGCTGGGCTCGCGCTTGCCCTGCCAGCGCGCCGCTTGCGCTGCCGACCAGCCGCGGTGAAGGAGGTCGGGGGACGTAACCGCGAGCAGGCCGAGCCCGGGAAGGTCAGGCAAAAGTCCGTCGAACGCGGCCAGGGCCTCGGGCATCACCGCGCCCATTGCGACGATCGAGTCAAGGTTTCGGATGTAGTCGTTATTAAAAGCAACAAAAAAGAAAAAAAATCAGATCAAAAATTGAATGAAGCCGGTCTATTGGTTACAAGTGCCAATCCGAAAGACTCAACAAACATTTCCGGTTCAGTGCAGGTTTCAAAGCCAGCAACCAAGCCGGGAATGGAACAGAAAATCCGCGGAAGGCTGTCGGCATCGTCGTATTCAAGTTTTTCAAATTCGTCCGATTTTAATCAACGGTTTAGGTATACATTTTCTATGACCGCCAATCATATTTCTGACAGTAAATTTTCGACTGATGCATACATCATGTTTACCCATAAACTCAAGCATTGGGACGCGGTTCAGGAAAATTTAAACAGCGCACTAAAAATTTATAGTTTGTCGGTCAAATACGATTTAAGCCCTCAAACTCATTTTTTAATCGGACGAAATATCAATCCGCGCATGGCAAGTGTCGGCGCTATCGATGGATTACAGGCCGAAACTTCAGTCAAAAAATTCACAATTGGTGCAGTTGTCGGCTCTAATCCCGATTATTCTGATTACAGTTTCAACCCTAAACTTTTCGAATACGGGGTGTATCTGTCGCACGACTATAAAAATACTGTCGGCCAGATGGTTAACTCCTTCGCCTTTTTACAACAAACAAATAGTGGAAATACCGATCGGCGGTTTACCTATTTTCAGCATGAAAATTCGTTGCTAAAAAACCTCAACCTGTTTGCTTCCTGTGAATTAGATTTATATTCATTGCAGAATGGTGTTCCAACCAATTCGGTCAGTCTGACCAGTTTTTATCTTTCATTGCGTTATCGTTTTTCAAGAAAGTTATCAGCTACGGCTTCTTACGATGCCCGCAAAAACGTGATTTATTACGAAACTTTTAAAACCTATCTCGACCAGTTGCTCGAAGTTGCCACCCGGCAGGGGTATCAGTTCAGGGTTAATTACAATCCCGCCAGGTTTATCAGTGCCGGTATTTCAGGTGGATATCGTTTCCAGAAAAATGATCCCAAACCCATGTTGAATGGCAATGGATACGTAACCTTCCCACAGGTACCCGGGATAAATACATCGGTTAGCCTTTCAACAAACTGGATGAACACAAGTTACGTTGATGGAATGATCTACGGAATCCGGGTATATCGGGACATTATTCCGGCAAAATTGAGTAGTGGAATATTTTACCGTCTGGTCGACTACAATTATCTCAACTCAAGTTCAAGCTCAGCTTTGCAACACATGGGCGAACTTGAACTCTATTGGCAGATCACCAGAAAATTCTCTCTATCTGCAAACTACGACGGAACTTTCGATCAGTCAAATAAATACAGCAGCGTTTATCTCAGCCTGATCAAACGGTTTTGATTGAATTCTAAAAGGTATAACTTACCCCAAACTGGAAGTTTATTGGATTTCCGGGAGTGAAGCACAATTCTGTAACGCTTTCCTTTTCTCCTTTGAGCCTGGTTTCGGTGGCAAACTGCGCCTCATTCCATTCGCTGTTCAGAAGATTTTCGCCATAAACCGTAAATGTAAACTGCCGGTAATTGTATGCCAAACTCGCATTAAACAAGGTGTGACCTAACGCAATAATCGAATTATCCTCATTTGCTGGTCGGTCGCTCAGATGACGAAACCTAACAGAGCCACTAAATCCCTGTTCGCGAATTACACTTAATCCGCCCGTTGCTGTAAGGGTTGGAGCCAATGGAATATGATTCTGACCTTCAGGAAGATTTTGAATAGTACCCTTTGCGGCAGAAATATCAACATCAGCCCAAAGCCATGGAAGGATGGACATTCGCGCCTCTACATCAATTCCCAGGCGTTGGGTAGGGTCGCTCAATTCAGTCGTGCCACCATCACCACTGTACACAAATTCTTTATCGAGATACAAATACCAGGCAGCACACGAAAGATGAAGCTTATTGAAAAGCCGACTTTTGATCCCGATTTCACCTGCTGTTGCTTTTGGTAAAGTCCCGGTATTGCGCATGGCCGGGTCAAAATTGTATTTCATTAATTTGGTATTGATTTGGCTGTCGCTTAAACCTTCATTTTTCCAGGTATTCGAGAGTTCTTCAACGCGTGTTCCGATTACTACATCGCGTGCATCGTTGGAGTGAAAGCCCTGACCGAAATTGAGATAGACATCCAGATTTTTTGTTGGAGAGATAATGAGGTTTAATTTTGGACTGAAAACCGATTGAGCGGAAACTCCTGTCGCATGAGGTAATCCATTGTTGATGGAGTCGAGCGATGAACCCGCCTGATCGTCTTTTGAAAATGTGAAATAATCGTGGCGCAATCCCCAAACCATCCGAACCATCGGGCTAAAAATAAATTCCTGCTGGAACCAGACATTCAGGCTTTGCTCATCAACAACATCGTCGGTAAAAACATCCATCCGAACCCGGTTTGGGCTGTGCCACAATTGAATATCGATTAGATCGCCCCGGTATCCGCCACCAATTTTATTGACTTGCCGCAATCCAAACCACGAACTGGCGAATTTATAGTTGGCGTTTACTCCCTGCATAGTCCGGTGTTCGTTTTGTTCGATCATGTCGCCGTTGACAGTATCCTGAAGGAAGTAAGTAAAATTTGAATACAACTTGAAATTATACTGCGTGAAATAGGAACAGACTTCAAACTCATTTCCTTCGGGAGAAAGAAAACGGTATTCCATGTTGACATTTTTGCGATTGGTTACCCCTCCTTCCAAATTGTCGATTCCGCCAAATCTGGTAATCAGACCTTGCTCAATGGCCCGAACAGGGATTTGCCCGGAAGCATTCCAACTTGTAGAAAAACCGCCAGCCGAGAAAGTCAATTTACTGTTCGGTGTAAGCTGGAAGAAATATTTGCCAAAAATATTCATGCGCTGAAATTTTTCCGGGCTTTCAAACGGCCCATCCGAATGATGGTATTGCAAGGCCACATATCCGTTTTGCTCCATTCCTCCCTGATCTGGTTGAACCATCAGGGTATATTTTTGGGTATTAAATTGTCCGGCCTCGATCTTGAAAAGATTGCTTTCCAGAATGTCTTTTGTTCTGAAATTCACCGCGCCAGCCGTATAAAAATCGCCCATAGTTGCTAAGTAGGGACCTTTATTGACTTCCATTTCATCAACGGTTTCCGAGATCAGAAAATGCAGATCAGCATAGCCCTGTCCGTGTGCGTGTGTAGGCATATTAACAGGCATCCCATCCACATTCACCGAAACATCGGTTCCGTGGTCGCAATCGAACCCACGCAGGAAAATTTGCTCTGCCTTGCCACCTCCCTGATGCTGGGCAATAAATAGCCCAGGAACCATCAACAACATGTCCTGAGAGGTCCGGAAGGGTTTCAACTACATATCGATGGCTCGAATCTCTTTTGATGATGCGGCAGAAATCGGACGAACGCCCTGCACCGTAATTTCATCCATCCCAATTACCGATTCTTCAAGATTGATGGCAATT
>JANMSP010000059.1:0-1901 GCA_031389475.1 Pyrinomonadaceae bacterium | reverse complement strand
AGAAATTCACCACAGAGGCACAGAGAACACCGGAAAAGAATTTCAAAGGTCATTTCCTCCAATCAAATTTTTTCTAAAAAAGTCTTCGCGCTCTCTGTGTCTTTGTGGTGAATTTTTCCTAACAAAGTGCAAATCCTGCGTCGAGTGCCCTAATCAACTCATCAACATTATCCTTCGTCGAATTGAGCATCATTCCCGTTCTGATGACATTTCCATACAAACCGCCTTTGCCGACGAGAACGCCTTGTTTTTTGGTTTCTTCAAAGACGCGCAAAACTGCTTGCGGATTCGGTTGTTTGGTTTGGCGGTCGGCGACTAATTCGACTGCCTGCATCAAACCCATTCCGCGCACGTCGCCGATGATTTGATATTTTGCCTGCAATTCTTCGAGTTTTTCGCGCAGATAGCCGCCGACTTGTTTTGCGTTGGTTCGCAAATCTTCTTCTTCGATCATCTTGATAACGGCTAAACCTGCGGTCATCGAGACGGGATTGCCGCCGAAGGTAGCGAAGGTGATACCGGGAAATTTATCAGCGACTTCCGCCGTCGCAATCGTCCAGCCGATTGGTGCGCCGTTGCCCATTCCTTTTGCCGAAGTCATAATGTCGGGCGTGACGTTCCACTGTTCGATGCCGAACCATTTTTCGCCCGTTCTGCCCCAGCCGGTCTGCACTTCGTCGGCGATGCACAGTCCGCCGTAATTTCTGGCGATGCCGTAAGCGATTTCAAAATATTCGGGCGGCGGCACGATAAATCCGCCGACACCCAAAATCGGTTCAGCCATAAACGCCGCGATTTCGCCGGTCGTCGTCGTTTGGATAATATTTTCGATGTCGGTCGCGCAAGCCACGCCGCAACTCGGATATTCCAATTTGAACGGACAGCGGTAACAATACGGCGCGGCGGCGTGAACCATTCCCGCCACCTGCGCTCCAATCGGTCGCCACGAAGCCTGTCCGACCGCCGACAAAGCAGTTGCCGAACGCCCTGAATAACTGTGCCGCAAAACGACGATTTCCTGTCTGCCCGTCGCCAATTTCGCCGCTAAAATTGCCGTGTCATCAGCTTCCGTGCCGCTCGAAGTAAAGAAGGATTTCTTCAAATCTCCCGGCGTAATCTCCGCCAATTTCTCGGCAAAATCAGACTGCAAAGGATTCACGTAAAGTCCCGACGTGTGCGAAATTTTACTGATCTGTTCAATCACCGCCGCATTAATCTTCGGATTCGCGTGTCCGACGCTGACGGTTAAAACGCCGCCGAAACAATCCAAATAACGCTTGCCGTGTTCGTCCCAAACGTATTCGCCTTCGCCTTTCACCAGCGCGACCGGCTCTTGATAATAAGTGGCGACCGCCGGGAAAAGAAATTCTTTGTGCTTTCGCACGGCTTCGGAAACGGTTGATTTTTGTTCTGTCGGATTCATATTTTTTTTATTTGATGTCGTCAATTGCATCGTCAAAAACTTGAATGTTGTCTCTCGAACTGTGCAGGACGCGGTGAATTTCAATGCCGGATTCGGTTTGAAAGTAAAAGATATTGTAGTTTTTGAAGGGAAAAAGCCTTAAACCGATGATAATTTTGTCTTTGGTTGTGCCGATTTTGGGATTATTTGCTATTAAATCGAACTTCTTCATCATTTCCTGAATAAATTGAATAGCCGAATCCCTATTGTTTTCAGCAAGATAAAGCAAAATTTCTTCCAAATCTGTTTCTGCATAGTGTGAAACGGTAAATTTTGCCATTAGCTTTTTCCCTCTAATTTTTTCAAACCGCGTCTAATAATTTCTTCGCCTAATTCTCCGGCTGAGTTATATTCCGTAGATTGACCATTCCGAATCTGCTCGACACCGAGCATAATTTCACGGCGCAGTTCGTCGCGGCGGATTTTTTTGAGCATATCC
>JANMSP010000531.1:0-9775 GCA_031389475.1 Pyrinomonadaceae bacterium | reverse complement strand
TTCAGCTTCGCCGCCCAGCTTTCCTTCGGTTCCGACCTCACGGGCAACACGAGTAACCTCCGAAGCAAATGAATTTAGCTGATCGACCATCGTGTTCAGCGTATTCTTAAGCTCAAGAATCTCGCCGCGTACATCCACAGTGATCTTTTTCGAAAGATCGCCGTTTGCCACCGATGTCGCCACGTCCGCAATGTTTCGCACCTGGCCGGTCAGGTTGCTGGTCATCAGGTTTACGTTATCCGTCAAATCTTTCCACACGCCGGCAACGTCTTTAACTTCCGCCTGTCCGCCAAGTTTTCCTTCGGTTCCTACTTCTCTAGCTACACGCGTTACTTCCGATGCAAAGGACGAAAGCTGATCGACCATCGTGTTAATGGTGTCTTTCAACTCAAGAATTTCTCCGCGGACGTTTACAGTGATTTTTTTGGATAGATCGCCATTCGCCACGGCGGTTGTAACTTCGGCGATATTTCTCACCTGACCGGTGAGATTGTTCGCCATCAGATTGACGTTATCAGTCAGTTCGTTCCAGGTTCCGGATACTCCTTTAACCGTCGCCTGACCGCCGAGTTTACCTTCCGTTCCGACCTCGCGGGCAACGCGCGTTACCTCCGACGCGAATGATGAAAGCTGATCCACCATCGTATTAATGGTATTTTTTAATTCGAGAATTTCGCCCTTAACATCGACCGTGATCTTTTTCGACAGATCGCCATTTGCCACGGCGGTCGTCACGTCCGCGATGCTTCGCACCTGGCCCGTCAAATTTGACGCCATCAGGTTCACGTTATCCGTCAAATCCTTCCAAGTTCCCGAAACGCCTTTTACCTTCGCCTGTCCACCGAGTTTTCCCTCGGTTCCTACTTCACGGGCCACACGCGTTACTTCCGACGCGAATGCTCCGAGACGGGCAACCATTGTATTGACGGTTTTACCGGTTCGCAGGAACTCGCCCTTTAGCGGCTGGCCTTCCACTTCGAGTTCAAAGTTTTGCGATAGATCGCCTTCCGCGACTGCTCCGATCACGCGGGCGACCTCGGTCGTGGGCTGAGCAAGATCGGTAATCAGCGTATTCACCGACGTGATACACGAATTCCAGCTTCCCGTTCCGTTATAAAGCCGGGCACGCTGAGCGATCTTCCCCTGCTTGCCGACGACTTCGCTGATGCGGCTCAATTCGGAGGTCAAGTGCTCGTTCTTCTCAATAATCTCATTGAGAGTGTCGTAAATCTTCCCAGCCAATCCAACGCCATCGGAAAACATCCGACTCGAAAAATCGCCGCGATTTACCGCTGTCAGCAGCTTTAAGAGTTCCTTCGAATCGACGTGATCGCCGCGGACACGGCCGTTGGATTTTGGTGCTCCATTGGTTTTAGGCTTTCCATTTGATTTTACGGCTCTGGGCTTGGGAATAGTTAAGGCATCCATTCGCTTCTTTCTCCTGGTAGAAAAATGTGTTCGAAATAATCGGTGTAGAAAAATTTACAGACTTTCAGATTCGTAAAGTATGAGAAGATAAGTATAAGTCTGCGTGAAGAATTTTCCAACCGTAAAATGCTTTAGGCCCATTAAACGGGGACATTGTAGCTCTCGGTCAGCAATCGCTTAACGGTTTCAGCGAAAATATTGAGGTCATTAGGTTTCGTTAGAAAAGCATTCGCCCCGGCGGCGATCACATAATCCATATCGGCCGGCTTTCCCATCGCGGAAAAGAAAATGATCGGTTCCTTGATCTTCATTTCCCGGATTCTACGGCAGATCGTCATTCCGTCCATGCTCGGCAGCCATAGGTCGAGGACATACAGATCGAAAGGATCTTTAGCTATAAGCACCAAAGCTTCGGCCCCGGTTTCCACGATCGTGACGTCGTAGCCCTCGTCCTCAAAATTAAGAAGAGCTTTGATCATCTCGCGGGAATCCTTATTATCATCCACGCAAAGAATTCTCGGTTTGGAACTAGACATATTTATGCCTCCATCGGAGTCGGATTTATTGCTTTATCATTCGGGTGCGAACCAGCCGGAGGAGAGAATGAACAAACCCTTCGTGAGTCTGATTTTGATTCACTCGTGACCCGAACTGTATGAAACTCGAACGGATCGTCGGTACAATTTGCCTGTCAAACCGCATTCGCTCCATTTTAGCAACTTTCGTTCCGGAATTCATGCTCGAACCTGGCGAAATCAGAATCGACACCAAGAATTATTCAACAATTTTATTCTGCTGCATCATCGCCTATTAACATATTTGCGGGAAGCGAATCGTAGAAAAGATAACATCGCCTATCACGGCCGCGATAACCGCCGCCGTTGAAACACGACAATCTCCGAAACAGCTCTTATCTCTTCGGTGGAATAACAAATATCATCGGATTCTGAGACCGCAAAAAGACAATTTTAAGTTTGCGGTCAGGACATCCGCAAAAGCGAAATTATGCTAATATCGTCTTATAATTTCGTTTTCAGCCGCAGATTATCACCGCAACTTTATGGCAACGTGCTATGTGCGGAATATTATCTAATTTCTCGAAGGAGATTGACTTAATGTACAAAATGTTTATCCGACACTGTTTACTGTTATTCCTCGTATTTGCCGCCATTGGCATCGCTTTTTATATGACAAATACAACTGTTTCCGTTGAAGCGGAAAGCTCCGCTAACCCGCTTCTTGAAAAATGGACCGGCCCATATGGCGGATTGCCGCCGTTCGACAAGGTTAAGGTCTCGGATTTCAAACCCGCTCTCGAAGAAGCAATGGAGCAAAATCTCGGCGAAGTTTTGTTGATCGCGGCGAATAAAGCCGAACCGACCTTCGAAAATACTATTGCCGAAATGGAACGCTCCGGCCGCACGCTCGACCGAATCCAAACGGTTTTTGGAATCTGGAGCGGAAGTTTGAGTACGCCGGAAGTCCGAGCGGTCGAAACAGAAATGGGGCCTAAATTTTCCGCACTTTCCGACAAGATCTATCAGAACGAACAGCTATTCAAACGAATCGAAGCCGTTTACAACTCACCGGAAAAAGCGAAATTGACTGCCGAACAACAACGGCTGACTTGGGTTTATTACACGAATTTCGTTCGTTCGGGCGCTCGGCTGAAACCGGAAGAAAAAGCTCGGCTTTCCGCGATTAATCAAAAGCTGTCGGGATTATTTACAAAGTTTAGCCAGAATCTGCTTTCAGAGGAAAACGACGTTTACATGACTTTGACGACTGAAGCAGACCTTGCCGGCCTCGCAAAGGATCTGAAAGATTCGGCCGCGAATGCCGCAAAGTCCAAGAAGGTCACCGGCTGGGTAATCTCAAACACGCGCTCATCGATCGATCCTTTTCTCACATATTCCACTCGCCGTGACCTTCGCGAAAAGGCGTGGAAAATGTTTGTCAATCGCGGTGACAATGGTGACGCCAAAGACAATAACGGCGGAATTTCCGAGATTCTCCAGTTGCGGGCCGAGCGGGCGAAACTTCTTGGCTATAAAACACATGCTCACTGGCGGCTTGAAAATACAATGGCGAAAACGCCGGAGCGGGCGATGGAATTGATGGAATCCGTCTGGCCGGCGGCGATTGCCCGCGTTAATGAAGAAGTCGCGGATATGCAAAAGGTTGCCGATAAGGAAGATGCGAAAATAAAGATCGAGCCATGGGATTATCGCTTTTATGCGGAAAAAGTCCGCAAGGAACGCTACGATCTCAATCAGGACGAAGTAAAGCAGTATTTGCAGCTGGATAAAATTCGCGAAGGAATGTTCTATGTGGCCGGCGAATTATTTAATTTCACATTCTCTCCTGTGACGAACGTCCCGGTATATCATGCTGACGTAAAGGTTTGGGAAGTGAAGGACAAAACTTCGGGCAAGCATGTCGGCCTGTGGTATTTCGATCCGTACGCCCGCGACGGCAAACGTTCGGGTGCCTGGATGAACGCATACCGCAGCCAGGAAAGAATGGACGGAGCTATCACCACAATCGTTTCCAATAATTCCAACTTCGTTAAAGGAAATCCTGGGGAGCCTGTTCTGATTTCGTGGGACGATGCGACGACGATGTTTCACGAATTCGGCCACGCCTTACATGGCCTTTCCTCAAATGTGACATATCCGACCGTTTCCGGAACTTCGGTCGCTCGTGATTACGTCGAGTTTCCTTCGCAGCTACTCGAACACTGGCTTTCGACGCCGGAAGTTTTGCAGAAATATGCGGTGCATTATCAAACCGGAAAGCCGATCCCGCAGATCCTAGTTGACCGCATCGCAAAAGCTTCGACATTTAACGAAGGCTTCGATACGACTGAATATCTTTCGAGTGCGTTGATCGATATGAAGTTGCATCTAGCAGGCGACGCAAAAATCGACGCCGACAAATTCGAGCGCGAAACGCTCGCCGCGATGGGAATGCCGGGCGAACTGGCAATGCGTCACCGCACGCCGCAGTTTGGCCATGTATTTTCGGGCGACGGTTATTCGGCGGGATATTACAGCTACCTGTGGTCGGACGTTCTGACCGCGGATTCGTTCGGAGCATTCGTTGAAGGCAAAGGCCCGTACGACAAGGCGGTTGGAGCCAAGCTGACCAAGAATATTTTCTCGGTCGGAAACACGATTGATCCGGCGCAAGCCTACCGCAATTTCCGCGGCCGCGACCCGCGAACGGAAGCGTTAATGAAAAAACGCGGCTTCCCGGTCGCGGTGCAGAAGCCCGCGCGTTAGCGAGGGCGAAATAGAGTTGCCGCAAAAAGGCACAAAAAGCGCAGAACGGATTTCTTTTGCACTTTTTGTGCCTTCTTGCGGCTACTAACAGCTCCCCGGTCGCTACTGCTCGCGGTTCTGACCTTAGATCTATTTACCTTGAATTCCTAAATTCTTCATGCGGCGATACAAGTGACTGCGGTCGACTCCCATTTCTTCGGCGGCTTTTGTGACGTTGCCGTCAAATTCCGCCAGTTTATGCAGGATAAACTCACGATGGTATGCATCAGTTGCGTCTTTGAAAGAAGGAAAGCGGAAACTCGATGATGGCTTCTCGCCGTTCGTTCCGAGTGCGGGCAGATCGCTTGCACTGATTTTTTCCTTTCCGGTCATTATCACCACTCGCTCGATAGTGTTTTTTAATTCGCGAACATTCCCTAGCCAAATGTGATTGCCTAACATTTCCACCGCGTCGTTATCAAACATCTTGGGCTTTTTCGCATAATCATTTGAAAACTTGCGGTTGAAATGTTCGATAAGCATAGGAACGTCTTCAAGGCGTTCACGGAGCGGCGGGATTTGAAACGGAATTACATTCAGACGGTAAAAAAGATCATGGCGAAAACCGCCGTTCTCTATTAAATCTTCAAGCCTTTTATTGGTCGCCGAGATAACTCGGACGTCGACCTTCACCGGTGTATTGCTGCCGACCGGTTCAAACCGCTGTTCTTCCAATACACGAAGCATTTTAGCCTGTACACGCGGCGACATATCACCTATCTCATCCAAAAAAAGCGTGGCGCCGTCCGCCATCTCAAACTTTCCTTTCTTCGCCGCCATCGCACCCGAAAACGCTCCCTTTGCGTGTCCGAACAACTCGGATTCAACAAGTTCCTCCGGAATCGCGGCGGAATTAATCTCAACGAAGGGCGATGATCTCCTTTTCGATTGCGCATGAATCGCCCGCGCAACCAATTCTTTCCCCGTCCCGCTCTCACCCGATATAAGCACACGCCCGTCTGACGGCGCTACAATCGCGATCTGCTTCCGCAGCGCCCGCATTGCCACCGATTCACCGACCATCACATATTCTTCCGCCAATTCGCTCTGTAATTGAGCATTCACCCGCTCCAATTCACGCTGCCGGACGGCATTCTTGACCGTTAACAAAGTCTTTTCTAAACTTAGCGGCTTCTCGATAAAATCAAAAGCTCCGAGCTTGGTAGATTTAACCGCAGTCTCAATATTCCCGTGCCCTGAGATCATCACCACCGAAGCTTCATCACCGTTCTCCCGCAAACGCCGCAAAGTCTCCAGCCCGTCAATGCCTTCACCAAGCCAAATATCCAGCAAAATACAAGCAAAATTCTGCTTCGCCGTGATTTCAAGACAAGCTTCGCCCGATGCCACGGTTTCGACCGTAAAGCCCTCGTCCTCCAAAACCCCGCGAAGCGTCTCGCGGATTCCCGGTTCGTCGTCAACTATTAAAAGCGAACTGTGCATTATTGAAAGTTCTCGCCTGCTACTGGAAACTCTATTATAAATTTCGCCCCTTTCGGCTGATTCGCAACAACCTTAATTTTACCGTGATGGTCGCTCACAATTCTATTCACAATTGCCAATCCCAAACCTGTCCCTCGACCTTTAGTAGAAAAATACGGTTGAAAAAGTTTTTGAAAATCGCTCGGCGGAATGCCGCTGCCGTTGTCGGCGATCTCGACGACGATCAGATCTCGGGCGGTTTCGTTTCGGGTTCTTACGGCGATAAATTTTGGCTCCTGCGATCTATCGAAAGCTTCGATAGCGTTCTCAATAATGTTTACGAATACCCGTTTTAGCTGCTCTGCATCGATCATTGCATTCGGAAGACCTTCGGCAAGATCGGCCGTGATATTCGCCTCGTCAGACCGATCCTGGTACAGAAACACTACTTGCCTAATGATTTCGTTTATATCGCCGCTTTGAAGTTCTGCCTCCGGCAGGCGGGCGAATCTGGAAAATTCGTCGACCATTGTTTTCAGGGAGTTTACTTCACGCAGAATTGTGGCGGTTCCATCGCGAATGACCGTTGCCGTGCTGCCATTTAGAACCCCGGTTGCGACCGCTTGCGGTTCTAACTCGGAACCTCCGAACCGTTTTGCAATTCGTTCGGCTGAAAGTTGGATGGGCGTCAGCGGATTTTTTATTTCGTGGGCCATTCGGCGAGCGACTTCCTGCCAGGCGGAAGCCCGCTGAGCCGCAATTAGCTCCGAGAGATCCTCGATCACAAGCACCGCACCATTTTCATCCGCCAATGCGGTAGCGGTCAATGCGACCGGCATACTCGCCTCAGTATCAAAACTTCCGTCGGAGCTTTCCCGCTGCAGAACCGTCTGCTCGGACGCATGCCCGATTCTTTTTGCCCGCGAAACAAGACGTTCCATCACCTCGCGGTTTTCTACGTTCACCAGTTGTTCCAACTTAAAGTTAATAAAGTTCGCGTCGTCCAACCGCAAGATCGAAATCGCCGCTTTGTTGATGGTGCTCACTCGATTATCCGAATCGAACGAGATTACGCCCGTCGGCAGCGATTGCAGCACCGTTTCGATATATTTCTGGCGTTCACTGAGTTCCGCCGAATTTTCCTCGAGCGTTGCGGACATTTGATTGAATGTCGAAACAAGGAGTGCAAGTTCGTCCTCGGCCAGAACATCGACACGATGGGCCAAGTTTCCGCGTGCGATCTCATCCGCACCCTCAGCAAGTGCTTTTATCGGAATCGTTAGTCCGCGTGCGATATAAAAAGCAGTCCACGTCGATGCGAATATAAGCAGAAACGTCAGAACACCCAAAGTCAGCAGTCCAACCTGGCGGACAACTATATTCTGTTCCTTTAGAAGGTCTAATTGCGATAAAGCATCGTCCACGACCGGGCCAACACCGCCGCTCATCATTAGGTCAGGTACGATAAAAAGTTTCCGCCCATCGCGAAATTCAGCCATCGCCGCATCGAAACCTTTGCCGTGCCAAACCTTCGGCCCCGACAAATTTTCCGCTCGAAAATGGGCACGGGCATTCTGCAGATTAATTTTTTGTTCATCGTTAAGCGGCCTTTCCGCTGACGCGATGGTTTGATTGTCTTTCGAGACAACCTCAAGTAAGGTGAGTTGGCCCGACTCGACGATATTTTTTAAGGTATTGTCGTCAATATCTTGGCTCTCAAGAACAGATGCAAGCATATTCGCGGTATCCAGGAGTTTTCTCGATTGAACTTCAATAGCCTGACTCTCGAATTTGCGTGCGTCACGAACCACATTTTCTGGAATCTGTGAAAACCAGCGTTCAAGCGCCCTGTTCATAAACAAAAACGAAAATCCGGCCATGGCGATGATCGGCAAGAGGCTGATTGCAGCAAAATATAGAAAAAGCCTTGTTTTTATCCGGGAACCGACCATCAAAGCGCGGCGTTCCCGTATCAATTTAATAATACTCCGCAGCAGGATGAAGCCGAAAATTACAAATGCGATAAAATTCAGCGACGAAAGTGCATACAAAAGCAGCGTATCGCTCGCCGAATCGACAGTAAAATTTTCCCAAACATCCGATGTTTGCAGCAAAACAAGCAGCGTCAGCAGCCCAAGCACAAAAAAACCCAGAATCCACGGGGCCTTCCTTCGCTCCTTTTTAACCGGCTGACTTTCCACGAGCCAAGTTTAACATAATCGCCCACCGGATCGCCGCCCGTTGTCAGAAGCAGTCGGATTCATTAGACTCGATTTAATTTATGTCCATAAACCAAGTTTTTATCGATGAATCCGGCCGGATCCGCAGCGGCTGGAGATTCGCTATATTTCTGTCGGTTTTTATTCTGCTGGCAGCAATTCTCGGTGGGGTTACAGCGTCGATCTTACATTCGGTTCCAGCGGGCTTTGCTCCCGGATCGGCAGAATTTCTGGCGGTTAATGGAGTTGTTTCGCTGGTTCCGGCTGTGTTGGTAGGCTGGTTTTGCGGCAAGTATCTCGAAGCCCTGCCGTTCAAAGCTTTGGGCGCTTCGTTTACGGAAGGCTGGTTGAAACATTTAATTCTCGGAATTGTAATCGGGGCTGCGACTCTGGCAATCGCGGTGTTGATGGCCTTAATATCTGGCGGATTGAGTTTTCAGTTTAATAGCGAGGCAGGAACATCAGCGATAATTTCTACTCTCGCGGTTTCTTCATTGATCTTTGCGGTCGCGGCCGCGTTCGAGGAGGTTTTCTTTCGCGGATATATGCTGCAAACTTTTGCCCGTGCCGGCTATGCGTGGCTTGCCATTGCTTTGACATCGGCGTTCTTTGGCTCTGTCCACATGGGCAATCCCGATGCGGGCATAATTTCGACGTTAAACACAATTTTCGCGGGTGTGTGGTTTGGAATAGCTTATCTTAAAACGCGTGATCTCTGGTTCGTATTGGGATTGCACCTGATGTGGAACTGGATGCAAGGAGCATTTTTCGGGATCGAAGTCAGCGGATTAAAACAAATTGTCACCGACCCGCTCTTAAAGGAAATAGATCGCGGTCCGGTGTGGCTGACCGGCGAAAACTATGGGATCGAAGGCGGTATCGCCTGCACAGTTGCGATTGTTATTTCAATCACCGCAATATATTTTATACCTTTCTTGAAGCCGAGCGACGAAATGCTTGAATTAACGAGTCAAAACCGTGAGCGGTAGCGACCGGGGATTTGTTAATTGCCGCGAGAAGGCACAGAGGGCGCAAAATAAAGATTTTTTCTGCGCCGTTCTATGCCCTCTCGCGGCTGATCGTCTTTATTACGCCCTTACTAACGTGCGGGCTTCCGCACTTAGCTTAAATAGTCTGAATCTTAAACGAAATGTCCACCGCTCGCGCCGAATGCGTCAGTCGCCCGACCGAAATTAGATCGACTCCCGCGTCCGCATAAGAACGAACACGATCCAGATCCATTCCCCCCGAAGCTTCTATAATCACGTTCGGGTTCAGATCATGCGACATCTGGACGAGTTTCGCGGCTTCATCCGGCGTTTGATTGTCGAGCATCACAATATCCGCACCGGCCGTAATTGCCTCACGAAGCTGCGCCCAATT
>JANMSP010000454.1:0-7314 GCA_031389475.1 Pyrinomonadaceae bacterium | reverse complement strand
TACGAGTGTTGCCGCCTAAGTTTTTGGTTTGAATCCCTTCTACGACAACGTTGTTGGGGGTGAGAATGTCATCATGCTCGATTTCACCTCGCCGATCTTGACGAGCGGTGCGGCAATCACGCGGTATGTCGATAAGGAAGACGGCGCGGAATATATCTATTCGCTGTTTGTGCCGAGCGACGCGAGCACAGCGTTTCCGGTGTTCGATCAGCCGGATTTGAAGGCGAGGTTTACACTGGATGTGCTTATGCCCGCTGAATGGAAAGCAATATCCAACGAAAAGTGGAATGGCATTGTCACCATGAGGCAGTGCGAAGTACTTCCACCTACAAAATCTTTCTCGGTCATACTTAACTCTCAAACCAAGCCTAACACCGTAAACAGCACAGGAATAAAAACAAGCTCAACAAATCCGTTTGATGCTTGCAATATAAATGAGTTCGGCTTTGCGGAAACCAAACCAATCAGCACCTACGTCTTCGCATTCGCGGCGGGGCCGTTTGCTGAGGTCGCGGATGACGGGTCAGTACCGAGAGCGGTAGCGACCGGGGCAGTTGAACGCGGAACACAGACAAACACTGATTCCAACAAAAAAAGTGCCCCCGTCGCTACCGCTCAGGGTACTGACAAGATGGCCGCCGACGTGAAGACTCGCATCTACGTTCGTAAATCCCAAGCCGCCAAATTCAAACCCCACGCCGCCGAGGTATTTCGGCTTAACCGCGAGGGCATTAGATATCTCGAAACCTATTTCGACTACAAATTCCCATTCCCGAAATACGATCTTGTTTTGATCCCCGAATTTCCGTTTGGCGGGATGGAGCATGCGGGTGCGACATTCCTGCGCGAAGACCGCGTTATTTTCCCGACCGAGCCGACGAAGAACGATCACATCACGCGGGCGAACCTGATCTTTCACGAGGCGGCGCACCAGTGGTTTGGCGATACGGTGACGATGCGCTGGTTCGACGACCTGTGGCTGAAGGAAGGCTTTGCCGAGTTCATGGCGTACAAGACGCTCGAAAAGGTAATGCCCGAATACAACGCTTGGAAGATATTCTACGAACGCAACAAACAGGCCGCCTACCTGACCGATTCGACCAAAGGCACAACGCCGATCTACCAGGAAATATCGAACCTCAACGCCGCCAAATCCGCCTACGGCAATATCGTCTATCGCAAAGCCCCTTCGTTTCTAAAACAGGCCGAGTTTTATATCGGGCCGGATAAGTTTCAAACAGCCGTGCGGGCGTTTTTGAAGAAGCACGAGTTTAAGAACGCGGAATGGACGGATTTGGTGAAGGAATTTGAAGTAGCCAGCGGAAGTGATTTGAAAGACTGGGCAACTGATTGGGTTACAAAGCGCGGTATGTTTACCTTCTCAAAAGATGTCAAAACACCAGGAAAATATGAAATAAAGTTATTCAAAATTCCAATTGATCCCATCATTGAGTTACAGGCCAAGCATATTTTGGCTGACGATAATGTAAAGCCGAGATCAAAATTCAAGGTTTTGGTAGTTTCCGAAAAAGGCGAGCGCAATATTTATGACGTTCCGATGAAAGGAGATTCGGTTCTTATAAAGGTTAAGAAATATGATCTTATCTTTCCCAATTACCAAGACTACGGCTACGGCATCTTTCTGCTTGACGACAAAAGCCGCGATTACGTCCTGAAAAATATCCATAACGAAAAGGACGATTTTCTTCGCACGATGATGTGGGGAAGTTTGTGGGACAGCGTCCGCGAGGCTGAACTGGCGCCGGAGGTTTATGTCGAGCTGGTGGTGGAGAATCTAAGCAAGAGTAACGCGTTTACGCGTGAAGCCGCTTTGAATTCCACGAACAACGGTGCGGCCGAAAATGGTCGAACGCCCGGCGCCTTCACGCGTAAACGCGTTACTCTGACGGATACTCTTACCGAAACGGACGAATCTACTATTCAGACGCTGCTCGGGCGTGTTTCGACGGCGATGACTTATTATCTTTCGGACACGCAGCGTAATGAACTGGCACCGAAAGTCGAAGCCGTGCTGATCGAAAGAATGCAGAATGCCCCGACGCCCGGACAGCGGATCACTTTCTACCGTGCGTTTATGAATATCGCTTCGACAGTGAATGCGAAACAAAAGCTTAAAGAAATTTTAGATTTCAAATTTAAGATTTCAGATACAAAATTAAAAACCAAAGATAAATTCGACATTGTCGCGAAGCTATTGATACTCGGCGACAAAGACGCGCCGAAACTACTGGCGGAACTAGAGAAAACAGAGACTTCCGACGAAGCAAAACGTTATGCCTACGCGGCAAAGTCCGGCATCGCTTCCGCTGAAAACAAAGCCAAATTCTGGAACGATTTCACCGCCAACAAAGACATCTCCGAAAGCTGGATCGAAGCGGCGTTCGGACCGTTCAATTCGCCGAGACATGCCGAACTAACGTTGCCTTACCTAGAAAAAGCCTTCGCCGAGCTGCCGAACCTAAAACGCTCCCGCAAGATATTCTTCGTAAACGGCTGGCTCGCCGCATTTATTGGCGGGCAAAGAAGCGAACAGGCTTTATCGATCGTCAATAAATTCCTGACCGATAATCCAAATCTCGACAAAGACCTGCGTCTCAAAATACTCGAAAATGTAGATTTGATCGAACGTGCCGTTAAGATCCGGTCGAAGTTCGCCAACAAATAAGGCCGCACGTGTTTCATTTCGCGGTAACAGCGGGTGAAATTGGTGTTTTGGCCTGCCTGTTCTTTTTTCTTTGAATCTCGATTAGTTTAGAAAGCGAAGCTGCGTCTATCGCGCCCGGTATTATTTGATCGTTGACAATATAAGCCGGTGTGCCATTGATGTTGAGGGCGTTTGCAAGCTCATAATTTTTGGAAAGCATCGCCGCCAACTTCGGATCTTTCATATCTTTTAGAAGGGCCTCATAATTCAATCCAATGCTTACGGTGAGTTTTTTGATAAGGTCATCGCTGATTAAATCAAAATCCATCAGTCCGCTGTGGAACTCGATGTACTTACCTTGGCGGCCTGCGGCCAAAGCGGCAAGGGAGGCGGTTTCCGATTGAGGGCCAAGAATCGGGAATTCCTTATAGACGATTCGAAGCATCGGGTCGGTCGATAAAAGCTTTTTTACCGCGGGGAGCGTTTTCTTGCAATGGCCGCAGTTGTAATCAAAGAATATGGCGATGGAAACGTCGGCCACCGGATTTCCCGCAAACGGATCATCCGGTGCCGAAAATATGTCATTCTGTCTTGATCTTAGGGTTACTGCCTCTAGTCTCAATTTCTCGCCGGCTTCCTTGGCTTCGAGTGCTGCAAGGGCTTCGCGAACGATTTCCGGATTCTTTAATAAATACTCACGGATGATCTTTTCAGTTTCCTGTTTGGTACTTGATCGACGATCAGCCGGCTTTGATTTTGACGGCCCCTGCGAGAAAAGCGGATGCTGGCCCAAAATAAAGACAAAGACGATAAAAACGCTGTTTAAAAAAGTGCCTTTCATATTGCGGAATTATTATTTACAAACGGGGCCTCGCGGTCGTAACATGCGAAGCCCCGTTTTTCTTAGGTGTGATCAAAGCGGCGTTACAACCGGGAATGGTGTGTCGGCGTCGCATTTCGGATCTAGAAACGCGTTTGCAACATCGGCCAAGCCGGTAGGATCACCAAATGATGCCAGCCACAAAAGATCCTTGGCCGCAGTGAATCCGTTCAGTTGTAAGTTTAGAGCCAAATGGCGCATCGCCCATTCTTTCTTGATCTGAGCCGCTGCCTCCGGACTGAACTTCTCATCTATCATCTGTGCCACTTCAGGCGTGGTGAGCGTTTCAAAATTGCTGGAGAACATATTTGCATAGTTAATTATTTTCTCCGTTAGTTCGGTACCGATCTTTGCGTAACCGCCTCCGGCAGCAGGCATAAATTTTTTAACGTCCTCCAGTGTCGCATTCGGTCCCAACATGGCCGACACGTTTCCGTTGCTGTTTTGTGCAATGCCGGCGATCTCGTCTGTTATGCTCAGCATGTTGTCGAGCTTATCGACCACTTTACCTCCGCTTCCGAAACTCGCTAAGTTTAAAGCGACTTTTGCCACGCTCGAAGTTTGTTCATAAATCTTAAGTGCACATGTACGTGTATCCTTAGCACATCCTGCGACACAATCGGTCGGCAGTTGACTAGGGCACTTCTGCCAGCATAACGGTCCTTCGCCTTTTGGAAACGCAGCGTCGCACGCAGGGTAGCAAAGCAGTCCGCTTTTTTCCAAACCCGGGCGACACGATTGCGTGGTGCCTACGCCCCGACCGTAAGACTGTTTTGTACAACCGGTGCCGGAATCTTCAAGTCCTTGCGGGCAGACGGGGCTGCAAATATTGCTTCCTACGGCGCGGAAACCGGCTCTACATCTCGGGTACCACAGGGCGCCGTTCATTTCACACCCTTGTGAATTCTCGTTTTTGCATTTCGCTTCATCCCAAACGACGTAGCCTGCTCCGCGGCCATAAGCGGCCGGCTTTTGGCAAAAGGCTCCGATATCGGTAAATCCAACGGGACATGTCTGCCAACATACCGGCCCGGCTCCGGCAAATCCAGCCCTACAAGTCGGGTAACATAGTTCACCGTTCTTCTCAGTTCCGCTCGAACACCCGCTAAGCGGAACACCGGTGCCTCGGGCTTTTTCTCGTTTCCAACAAAACGGCAGCTTCTGTGCGCTTACCTTGACTGCTATCCACTTCATGACCTTATCAAGGTCCGCATTCGAAAGCGGTCGCTTTCCAATGTCGATCGGATCATCAGGATTCTGTTTCCTTTGGGCTATACCAGAGGCACTAGTATTGTCTGATACCTTTTTTGCCGGCGTCCGGGCCCTATTGAAAGACGGATCCGCTGATATCAATAAATTTCCATTAACCGGTGAGAGGGCGGCCAAAATAAAAAAAGACGTTAATGTAAAAAGCATTGAACGTCTTCGGCGGGTGATATTGGTATTGTTGGGGGTAAAATTCATAATCCCTCGTTTGCTCTACGCGCTCCTTCCGATTTTTTACGGACTTATTTTTGAATTTAGAACCGGCATCTGAATTAAGATTCAAATACACATGTCGCGAAACCGAAAATACTGGGATGTCCGCTACGCTAGCACATCGATTAATGAATGTCGAACCAAGATAAATACGATTTTGTACGGGTGGGAATTTCAAGAAGTGGCCGCGGAAAGTACAGAGGCTTCCCCCGGTGAATAGTAGGAATCGGAAACCAATATTTATTTCATTCATCTCGCTCCCGCTGTATTATATGGCTAGCTCTTGCAATCTTGACAAAAAAGTAATGTTTTGTGAAAATATTGCTTAGAAGTAACGCTAAAAATCCTTAATCGAGTAAAGGTTATGAAAATTTCGGCGCAAGAGGAATATGGTCTTAGGTGCCTGGTGCAGCTTGCGAATCTGCGCGAGGGCGAATCGCTGACCTTGCCGCAGATCGCGGAGCGTGAGGGCATTTCGCCGGCCAACGCAGGGAAGCTGATGTGGCTTTTGAATAAGGCCGGTTTCGTGCATT
Source organism: Pyrinomonadaceae bacterium (assembly GCA_031389475.1). Lineage (GTDB taxonomy): Bacteria > Acidobacteriota > Blastocatellia > Pyrinomonadales > Pyrinomonadaceae > OLB17. Next base: position 1,757 of record JANMSP010000454.1, on the reverse strand, counting down.
CGACGCGCGGCACCAAGGGCGGCTACGTTTTGGCGCGTCCGGCGAACGAGATTCATCTTAACGAAGTAATAAAAGTTTTGGACAAAGAGGTTTTGAGCAAGCACTGCGAAAGCTATACGGGCATTCTGGAATCATGCGTTCACAAGGGCGACTGCGGCATTAGGCCGGTGATTGTCGGTCTACACGAGATCGTCGAGCACGCGTTATCGCAGATCTCGCTGGCACAGCTTGTCGGCACGGAAAGCTCGGTGGGCGAGATGTTTCATCAGATACGCGGAATTCACCGGACGATCGAACCGCAGAGAGCCGGAAGGAATTAGCCGCGAATTACACAAATGACACTAATATTTTCTTCTTTTCATTTGTGAAATTCGTGGAATTAGTGGCGACTTTAAATTTATGTCAACAGCAGCAGAATTACTGACCAACCGGGAATACAAGTACGGTTTTGTGACCGATATCGAAACGGAGACGATAGCCAAGGGTTTGTCCGAGGACACCGTGCGGCTTATATCGTCGAAGAAAAACGAGCCCGAGTGGCTGCTTGAATTTCGTCTGAAAGCTTTTCGGCAGTGGCTGAAAATGACGCAGCCGGACAACTGGGCGAATTTTCATTATCCGAATATCGATTTTCAGAATATCTCCTATTATTCGGCGCCGAAGCAGAAGGAAAAAAAGGCGAGCCTGGACGAGGTCGATCCGGAATTGATCAGGACTTTCGAGAAACTCGGCATTCCGATTACCGAACAGAAAATGCTTGCGAACGTGGCGGTCGATGCGGTGTTCGATTCGGTTTCGGTGGCGACAACGTATAAGAAAAAGCTTTTGGAAGCGGGCGTAATTTTCTGCTCGTTTACGGAAGCGGTTGCGGATTACCCGGAGCTTATCAAGAAATACCTCGGCTCGGTCGTGCCGGTCAATGACAATTATTACGCCGCTTTGAATTCGGCTGTGTTTTCCGACGGCTCGTTCGTATTTATCCCGAAAGGCGTTCGCTGCCCGATGGAGCTTTCGACCTATTTCCGTATAAATACGCAGGACGCAGGACAGTTCGAACGGACACTGATCGTTGCTGAAGAAGGCGGCTATGTGGCTTACAACGAAGGCTGCACGGCACCGCAGTTCGATACCAATCAGTTACACGCAGCGGTCGTCGAACTGGTGGCTTTGGACAACGCGGAAATTAAATATTCGACAGTGCAGAATTGGTACGCCGGCGACGAGAACGGCAAGGGCGGTATTTATAACTTCGTGACGAAACGCGGCGCGTGCCGCGGCGTGAGTTCGAAGATCTCGTGGACGCAGGTCGAAACCGGTTCGGCGATTACCTGGAAATATCCGTCATGCATTCTGCAGGGTGACAATTCGATCGGGGAGTTTTATTCCGTCGCCCTAACCAATCATGCGCAACAGGCCGATACCGGCACCAAGATGATCCATCTGGGCAAGAACACCCGCTCGACGATCATTTCCAAAGGAATCGCGGCCGGCAAATCGAACAACAGCTACCGCGGGCTCGTGAAGGTCATGCCGAAGGCCGAGAATGCGCGAAACTACACGCAATGTGATTCGATGTTGATTGGTTCAAACTGTGGCGCGAATACATTTCCCTACATTGAGGTGATGAACAATACTTCGAGCGTGGAGCATGAAGCCTCGACTTCGAAGATTAGCGAGGAGCAGTTGTTTTATCTTCAGCAACGCGGTATTTCGCAGGAAGATGCCGTGTCTTTGATTATCAACGGATTTTGCAAGGA
>JANMSP010000296.1:0-2660 GCA_031389475.1 Pyrinomonadaceae bacterium | reverse complement strand
CGCTATCGCTCCCGGTACTGACCCGGCTACCGCAAACTTTATGGAACAATCCCGAAATACCGCCGCCCTCATTGCCGCCGTCGAGGCGCTCGTCTTCGTTTCCGACGAACCGATTGCCGCTAAGACGCTCAGCGAAGTTCTCGGCGAAGACAGAAAGAATATCGACGCCGCTTTAGAAGCATTGAAAACTGAATACGACGCCCGCGAAAGCGGTTTACGAGTGCGCGAGATCGCCGGCGGCTGGCAGATAACGACCCGCACCGAATATCACGACGAAGTCCGCCAATTTCTTAAAACACGCCCTTCCGCCAAGCTCTCGCTCGCATCACTCGAAACGCTCGCCGTCATCGCCTACAAACAGCCCGTAACTGTGCCAGAAATACTCGAAATACGAGGCGTGCAATCCGCATCCGCGATCAAAACACTCCTCGAAAAACGACTGATAACCACAAAAGGCCACAAAGAAACTGTCGGACGGCCAATGCAGTACGGAACGTCCAAGGATTTTCTAATACAGTTTGGACTTAAAGACCTAACCGAACTGCCAAGCATTGAGGACTTCGAGGATCTCGTGCAGTAAGGGATTTTTAACGCAAAGGCGCAAAGCCGCGCAAAGTAAACATCTTCAGGATAAATCATAGCCACCGCCAGTAATCAGCCATGAAATCTTCTTTTGCGTCTTAGCGTCTTTGCGACTTTGCGTTTAAGATTGAACAAATGCAGGAAAGACTTCAAAAACTCATCGCCCAAGCCGGAATTGCCTCGCGCCGTCACGCCGAAGAACTGATCGCATCCGGTGAAGTAACCGTCAACGGCGAAATTATTACGACGCTCGGCACCAAAGCCGATCCCGACACCGACCACATCAAGGTAAACGGCAAACTTATCAATCCCGCTTTGCAGAAACGCGAGAACGTTTACGTTTTGCTGAACAAACCGAAGGGTTATCTCTCAAGTGCCGCCGATCCCGAAGGCAGAAAACTTGTTACCGATCTCGTCAAAGGTTACGGCAAGCTTTATCCAGTCGGGCGGCTCGATTACAACACCGAGGGCCTGATAATATTAACCAACGATGGTGATTTCACTAATTTCGTCGCCGCGTCGAAGAAAATTCCAAAGGTTTACGAAGTAAAAGTTAAGGGCTTGCCCACAAATGTCGCAATCAACAAGCTGCGACGCGGCATGAGGCTGGAAGACGGCTTCAAAACCGCTCCCGCCGAGATAAAAGACCTGCTGCCGACGGATAAGAACGGCTGGTACGAGGTGATTCTGCACGAAGGCCACAACCAGCAGATTCGTAAAATGTTCGACGCTATCGGCCATTCTGTCGTCAAACTTCGGCGCATCGCCATCGGCAATATCCGAGACAATAAATCCCTCGCCGGCACGTCGCGAAGGCTTATGGACGAGGAAGTCGCGGATCTGCTAGCGACACAAAAGAAAAAAGCAGTTCCGGTCGATAAGGCGTCACCGCAGAAACTGAAAAGGCCTTCTCGGTCTGTAAAACCAAAAAGGCCGAAGCGTCCGGGTAAGAACCGGGAGCGATAGCGATTGGGTTCATCTGAGTTCAAGGTTCCTAGTTCAAAGTTCAAGGTCGGAGGCAATCTTAATCTTTGAATCATAAACTTTGAATTCCGGAGAGAATCCACTCGCTATCGCTCCCGGTTCCGGCTCGTCTGGACTTATCTCATTAATGTTCGATGCTCAACCATTAAACATAAGTCCTGTACGACTTGAATCCCTGCTTTGGCCAATGTTTCCGCAACCTCATCATTCCGAATTCCTAGCTGAAACCAAACTGCCTTCGGCTTTTTTGCCAAAATCTCCGCCGTATGTTTCGGAACGTCTTCCGAGCGCCTGAAAACATTCAACAGATCGATTTCGACCGGCACATCTTCCAAATTGCGGTAAATCTTGCGCCCTAAAATCTCCGTCACGTCAGGATAATAGACGGGAACCGGAATAATTTCGTAACCGGCATTCGCCATATATTTTGAAACGTAAAACGCCGGCTGATTCGCGTGCGACTCCGGCTTGATGCCGAGAACGGCAATTTTTTTTACCATGTCGAGCAGTTCTTTTACCTGCTGATCGGTGCTTAACAAATTATCTTCCCAGTTCATCCTTAGATTTTATCGGCAAATCGCGTCTACGCTAAACGGAACGCGGACGGGACGTCCGCGTTCCATATGTTGCCCCATTCTCAAAGTTATGGCAATATAATCTATACTTATACTGAGGCTTATATGAATTTCGAACTTAACGAAGAACAACTGCAGATAAAGTCCAGCATCCGCGAATTCGCCGAAAGCGAGATTCGTCCGAACGTTATGGAATGGGACGAGGCTCAGCATTTCCCGATGGAACTGCGGCCCAAACTCGCCGAACTCGGCCTAATGGGCATACTTTTCCCGGAAGAATACGGCGGTGCCGGAATGGGTTATGTCGAATATGCGACGATCATCGAAGAACTCGGTCGCGTCTGCGGTTCGGTCGGTCTGTCGGTCGCCGCCCACAATTCGCTCTGCTCGAACCACATTTATATGTTCGGTTCAGAGGAACAAAAGCAGAAGTATCTCGCCCCGCTCGTTCAGGGTGAATCGTTCGGAGCTTGGGGATTGACTGAATCGCAAGCCGGATCGGATGCTTCGGGAACGCGG